>CAMWUM010000217.1 GCA_947177435.1 uncultured Muribaculaceae bacterium | reverse complement strand
AGGATGGCCTTTGTTAATCATGGCTTTAAAGTAAAACTGCGACGCAAAGTTAACAAAAATTTTTATTCATTACAAACATTTGCGGCATATTTAACATAGGCTTATTGCCGCAGTGGCGGGGTGGGAGATACCGCGTTGCTATTTTTAGCGCTGCTTTGGGCCCGTCTCCGAGGGTAAAAAGGATTTTTTGTCGTAACTTTGCATGGTAAAAAGATTATAGATATGTTTAGAAATATAACGCCGGTCACGAAGCACCTGCTGATAGTAAATCTCATAGTCTTCGTCTACATGGCCCTTGTGCCAAGCGAGAAGTCGGCCCTGCTCACACAGTACGGGGCGTTGCACTTCGTACTGTCGCCCGACTTCCGGGTCTGGCAGCCCATCACGAGCATGTTTATCCACGGCGGCCTGACGCATTTTTTCTTTAATATGTTCGCCCTGTTCATGTTCGGGCCTCAGATTGAATGGGCGCTGGGCAAGTGGCGTTTCCTCCTATATTATATGGTGTGCGGCGTGGGCGCTGCCTTGGTGCAGCAGGTTGTTGACGCAGGCATGATAGCCTACCTGGCACAAGGCATGACCTTCGACCAGGTTAAGGACTTGATATCGCTTGGCGCCGGCGCGCATATACCATACGAGTGGAATGCAGTGGCGGCTCAGCACATCTGGTCGCTGGCCAACACGCCCATCGTCGGAGCCTCGGGCGCCATATACGGCGTGCTGCTGGCGTTCGGCATGATATTCCCCGACCGTAGGGTAATGCTTATGATCCCGCCTATCCCGCTTAAGGCCAAGTGGCTGGTGCTCGGGTACGGCGTGCTCGAACTGGCACTCGGCCTGGTAAACATGAGCGGCCTCTACGGCGACGGCATCGCTCATTTCTGCCATCTGGGCGGCATGCTGTTCGGGCTGCTGCTGATACTGTACTGGAAAAAGAAAGGCACGGTCAATGAGTACTACTAAAACCAACGCCTTCAAGGCTTACTGGCGCCGGTGGCTGTGGAGCGACATGGCCACCCGCATCATCACCGTCAACTGCATCGCGTGGCTCGTCATAGCCATCGGGCTGATGGCGCTGCCCGACCCCAACTGGTGGGTGGGGCTGTTTGCCGTGCCGTCGTCGATCTTCATGCTGCCCCAAAGGATTTGGACGCTGGGTACGTACATGATTTCGCAGTACGATTTTCTGCATCTGCTGGTCAATATGATATGGATGCTGCTGTTCGGCCGCATCATGGTGCAGGCTGCCGGAGGCAAGCATGTGCTCGGCGGCTACGTGTGCGGCGGCCTGGCCGGCGGCGTGGCATTCATTATAATGAATCTGTTATGGTCCGGCAACGGCATGCCGCTGATCGGCGCCTCGTGCGCGGTGCTGGCTGTGACGGGCATCTGCCTGATGCTCGTGCCGGACTGGAGGGTCAACCTGCTGTTGTTCGGCCTGGTGAAGGTAAAGTGGATAGTGCTCGCCGCCGTGCTGCTGTTTGTGCTCGTGCCCGGGCGTGGATGGTTTGACCTAATGTGGGTATATGAGACCATTCCGCACGCCGCCGGCTTCGCCGCCGGCATCGTCTATGGCCTGTGGCTGCGTCGCGGAGGCGATGAGTGGGTCAACGTGCCCAAGTCGCGTCCGGCTGCTGCGCGGGCTCCGCGCAGCGTCGCACCCGGTCCCCGGGCTGCCGCTCCCCGCGCCCGCAGAGTGGAAACTCAGGCGGAACTTGAAAACCAACTCGATGATCTGCTCGACAAGGTAAACTGCTCGGGATATTCGTCGCTGTCGCCGACCGAGAGGCAGAGGCTGTTCGAACTGTCGCAAAAAATCAAGCGTTGAGAGATGAAGACTATCCTGTATATTTTGGCCTGGCTTGTCAACGTGGCGTGTGCTGCGGGGATGCTCCTGTCGGCCTACGCCTACATGATTCCGCCGGAGAAATGGCTCTACGCTCCGGTGTTGGCCATGACGTTTCCTGTTTGGGCCGCGGTCATGGTCGTACTCTTGATTCTTGACCTTATCTTTTGGCGCTGGGTGGCAATTCTCGCTGGCCTGGTCATCGTGGCCTGCTGGGGCCCGTTGGGCTCGACCTGCCCGATTAATATTCCAAAGGGCAGCCTATCGGAGAAAGAGGAGGAGAGGGCGTTCACGCTTATGACGTACAACGTGGCCAAGTTCCACGACATTGACACTGCCTATGCACGCCAGCATAAGGAAGACAAGTACAGCCGGCAGATGGAGTGCATCCTCGAGGTGCAGCCCGACATCGTGTGCGTGCAAGAACTGCAAGAAGGGGGTACCGAAGTGGCCATTTCAAAAGAGCAGAATGATTCGCTGTACGCCGCCTATCCGTATGTGTATGTGCGCCGTCCCGAGTTCGGGCTGCTTTCTAAGTATCCTGTCGAGGTCGTCAACATCGATTTCCCCACGGGTGATTTCAAGTCCGGCGATATATCGTGCTGGCGCGTTAATGTGCATGACCGCGTGCTCAATATATTCTCCGTGCACTTGTGCTCTATCGACCTTGCCGACACGACAAAAGTGGCTTACCAGGATATGGTGGAGATGGACGGAGTGTCGCGAGGTTCGATTGGCGAGTTGCGCCAGGTGGCTATCCCCAACATACAGGCGGCGGCCATCATCCGCGCTCAGCAGATTGACTTGCTGATCAGTTATCTGCGCAAGTACGGAGGTGAAAACACAATAGTGTGTGGCGACTTCAACGATGTGGAGAACAGCTACGCGGTGCGCCGCCTGCAGTCGCAGGCCGACCTCAAGCAGGCTTGGGGCGATGTCGGCTTAGGGCCTCTCGTTACGTATTTCCGTTACGATCTGTTCTTCCACATCGACCACATTCTGTATCGCGGAGACATGAAGCCGCACTCTATTCGTCTCGACAGGATCAAGGCTTCTGACCATTACCCGCAAATAGCTACATTTGTATTTGATAAACGCTGAGAAATGAAGTTTCTATATTCATTGATAAATATGCTGGCCGAAATGGCGCCTTACTTGCTCTTCGGCTTCCTTGTGGCCGGAGTGCTGTACGCTTTCGTGCCGGGCAAATTTTATCGCAACCACCTGTCGCGCCCCGGCGCATGGGCCGTGATCAAGGCTGCGCTCATCGGCGTGCCGCTGCCTCTGTGTTCGTGCGGCGTGCTGCCTACGGCCGTGTCGCTGAGGCGCCACGGTGCCGCGCGAGGCGCCGCCCCCCCTGTCCTAATAGCCACGCCCCAGACGGGAGTTGACTCTATCTTCGCCACCTATTCGCTGCTGGGCATGGCTTTTGCCATCATACGCCCCGTGGCGGCGCTGGTCACTGCCTTTGTGGGCGGCATGCTCGTGAATCGTGAGGACAAGGTTGGCGCTTGTGCGTCTTCGGGTGTTGAGGTCGACACCATTGACGCTCCGGCCTCTGACTCGTTCGGAGGCAAGGTGCGCGACGCTCTGCGCTACGGATTTGTCGAGATGGTGCAGAACATAGGCAAGTGGCTGGTAATCGGCCTCGTGATTGCCGCCGCCATTACGGTGTTCGTGCCCGATGGTTTCTTCACGTTCTTCGCCTCGTATCCTATATTGGCCATGCTGGCCGTGGTGGTTGTGGCCGTACCAATGTACGTATGCTCTACGGGGTCGATACCGATTGCGCTCTCGCTGATGCTCAAAGGGTTGAGCCCGGGTGCGGCATTCGTGCTGCTGATGGCCGGCCCTGCCGCCAACTTCGCCTCAATTATAATCGTGAGCAAGTCGCTCGGCAAACGTGCTGCTGCTATCTATCTGGGCACCATCGTGGTGGGCGCCATTGCCATTGGCCTCTGCATCGATTATCTGATGCCGGCTTCGTGGTTTGTTGCGCCTGTGGCCGCCGCCCATGCGCATTGCCACCTGCACGTCGGCCTATTCCCCGGCATCTGTTCGGTAATACTCATTGCGTTGTTAATCTATGCTTTAATAAAAAAATATACCCCTTCAAAACCTCAGACAATGGAAAGCGAACACATCACTGTCACCGTCAAAGGCATGACCTGCGCCCACTGCAAGGCTATGGTCGAGAAGAACGTGGCCAAACTCCCCGGTGTAAAATCCGTTTCGGCAGACCTTGCAAC
>CAMWUM010000216.1 GCA_947177435.1 uncultured Muribaculaceae bacterium | reverse complement strand
TTTCGATGGTCAATGATTTATCCGACAGGGCCACGTTAAGGCGCTCTTTTTCAAGATTGGCCTGTGTGACTTGGTTTTTCATATCCACGAGCGTGGAAATGTTGGCCTCAAGCTCGGCCTTTTTTGCCCGCATCTTCAGCCTATGTATCGCCACTAACAATATGACAATAACTATTGCCACGACGACAACTGCAATAAGGGTGTAAAGAATTGACCTTGACTTTTGTGCCTCGAAATCTGCTTTGGACGTGTAGAAATCGCGTTGGACTCCAACGACGGATTCCTTCAACGCCTCTACAGATATTTTATCCTGGTAAAGGATTACAGAATCAGCCATCTCGGCGGCATACTTATAATTACCCGATATAAGTGCCTGACGGTATGCGGCGTATAGGGTGCGGGCACGGTGCTTGTCATCGGGACATAAGGTGTATGCCTCCCAAAGCAACTGCCTGCTCTCTTCCTCGTCCAGTAAATAACTTTTGACTACAGCGTAGTCAAACTCTCCCTCATCACCGCTAAGCATACTATGCTCGGGTAGCAGCCTCTCAAGCGAATCTAATTGGTTAGCATCAATCAATATTGCATATACGGGGAAGATAGCATAATTATAAAGAGCGGAGTCAAATGGTTCCTCATTTTTTATGACTTGGTGCAGGCTGTCCAAAATAGCGATACTTTCTTTGCGCTTGTCAAGGTGTATAAGGGTAGCGGCCAAATCAGATAAGGCATACCGATGATTGTCAGTGCGACCAGCCTTTTTGTAATTCTCTACACATTCTCTTTCAAACATTTCCGCCTGTTGGAAGTTGAATGAGTCATAAAATATATCGCCAATCAATTCGGCCGTTTTGGCTATCCAGTAGGGGTCGCCGTCGCTTTTGGCGATGTCGTAGGCTACGACGACGTCGGCCATGGCCGGTCGCAGATTGCCTGCATAGTAGGCAATCTGGGCATTGTAGAAATGGGCGCGCTTCCTCAAATCCTTGTCGGGGCTGTTGCGGTAGGCCTCGTAGGCGTATTTCATCAGCGAGTCGGAGGTGAGGGCGATGTTGTTTTTGATTTGGGCCTGCGTGTAGAGCAGGGCATAGTAGGGGGTATCGGCCGACGAGAGTTCGCCGGACTGCACCCTCTCCAACTCCTCCAGCGCGCGGCCTGGGTCTGTCTCCATATAGCCGTCAATCTCTGAGAGATGTCCCGACCGCGACACGCACGCACTCAAGCCGAATAGCAATAATAATATGCCGCTTATGATGTTTGCCTTCATTCGATTTTGGCGATAGGAAAAGCCGGCCCGACGGACCGGCTTTTCGTTTTTTTTTGTTGGTGATTTAGAAGATGCGCTTGGTGACGGTCGAGCCCTGCTTTACGATGCAGAGGGTGCCGGGAGCCGGATTGGCAATCTTCATGCCCTGAATGTTGTAGTACTCAGGAGCGGCGTCGTTAACCACTGCATTGAGGCCTGCGGGAGTGCTGACGGTGAGCTCGGCGATGTCAAGGACGAAGGTGAAGGTGAGGCCTTCGCCGCTCTCGGCCAGTTTGCAATCTGATCCGTTAAACTCGAGGGTGCAGGGCACGTCCAGACCGATGGGATACTGGAAGCCGTAGTTGATTTTGCCCCAGCTGTCGTCGGCCACTTTCCAAGCTACGTCGGAGGTGAGGTCGATGCCGGCGAGCACGTAGGTGTTGCCGTCTTCGGTTGAGAACTTCCAGTCATCGCTTACGCCCCAGTCGTTCATGCCACCGCGGAGATAAACGCTGGCAAACTCGGGAGTTTCGGGCTCGGGGGTGGTGGTGGTGAACTGCATCTTCAGGTCGGTGGCGTTGATTTTGATGGTCCACTCGCCGCGCCAGGGGAAGAAGATGTTGGCAGAGTTGCCGGGAGCGTAGGTCATCCATTCGCCGGCCACGATGCCGCCTTCGGGATAAAGCACGCCTTCGTTGAAAGCGTCCCAGCCGCCCTTGCTGGTAGAGATTTTGCACTGGGTAGCCTCGGTGGTAGTGTAGGACCAGATGCCGTCGTCGCCCTTAACGAACTCGTAGGGGTCGGTGGCGTTCCACTGGTTCTCGCCCCAGTCGCCGGTGAGGTAGATGGCGTCCTGAGCGCTGGCTGCGGTGGCGATAGCGGCCACAGCGGCGATGCAGAGTAATTTTTTGATCATAAGCTGTGAATTTAAGAGATAAGTTGATTTAGATTTTCGCCACAAAGATAATGATAATTTCGTTTCGGTGTACACCTTAAACACAAAAATGTAACATTTTTATCCTATTTTTTAACAATCGGCAATAAAAAAAGCCGCGCCCGGGCGGACGCGGCTTTGAGTAAGAGAGGGGAATGATTACTTGACGATAACCTTGGTGGCGGTGCCGTTGGCAACGCGGATGCAGGGCTGGCCGATGACGGGCTTGGCCAGGCGCACGCCTTGCAGGCTATAGTACTCTGCGCCTTCCTCGGCTTCGACAGCGCTAATGCCTGCATAAGCATCCTTGGCGGCCTCAACCCATGCGGCAATCTGAGACTGGATTGCGGCGATTTCTTCTTCGGTCACGGGATTTACGAAGTTGCCTTCAGTAGCGGTAGCTTCAAGCTCTTCGCTAATCTTAGTGAAGAGGGCTTGGATAGCAGATGCGATAGCAGCGGCTTCGTCTTCGTCGCCACAGCCTGGATAATTCTCATCAACCTCGGCCTCGGCGGCAGCCCATTCGTTGTAGAGAGCCTGTACCTCAGCCTGAGCGGCCTCATAAGCCTCCATGTTGGCGGCCTGACGCTCGTAGTCAGAGATGTAGAGGATACTGTTGACATAGCACGGGCCGTGCATCATAAGGCCGTCGCTCTTGAGGAGAGCGAAGATGTCGAACGTCTTGGTTTCGCCATCAACCTCGTAGTCGTATGCGTTGAAGTCAGACTGCAGGGTGAAGATCATCTGGTTGTTGGCCTCGTCTCTTACGAAGAAGGGCAGGCCTGCGTAGATGGGGAAGTTGGGGCCGCTCCATCCGCCAGGCATAATCTGGAGGGTTGCCTCGCTGCCGGGGGTGTAGTTGATGACCACCTTGTCGCCAGCCACAGCATTGGCGAAGATTTCCTTGCTCAGCGAGATTCCGTCGCCCCAGCCGCACTGCTTGCCGCCGAACCATACGGTGTTGGGATCAAGCTCCTCGGTAGCCTTCTCAATGGCGACCTTGCTGATGCGGACATCGCCGCCGGATACGCCGAAGCCATTCTCCCACATCTGCTTGGCAGTCGGGCCGGCAATCGGGAAGCGAACTACGAACGGGCAGGCGGCGTCCTTGCTTACGCCTTCGTTGGTGTAGGGAGGCCATCCCTCGATGGGAAGAATGGCAACCTGGGGCCAGCCGCCTTCGGGATCAACATAAGATACAGTAACCAGCAGGTAGTCGCCGACGGCGATCTTCTCCTGGGCCTCTTCGGCGGTCATAGTGAATACGCGGCGCCAGTCGGCGGTCGACTGCTCGGCCTCGACGTCAGACTTCCACAGTGTGTTGGGATCCTCGGGCTCGTTTGCCACGTAGGCGATGGGATAGAACTGAACGTTAGCGTTGTAAACGCCCACGAAGCCGGTTACGTTGTAGGTGCCGGCCTCAACGCTCTCGATCTCGAAGTTGTTGCGGAAGGTTACCTCGGTCTCGCCCATCTTGCCGGTGAAGTTGCTCTTGCCAGCGGGGGTGGCGGCGTCGAATACTACATCCTGGAGGGTGAAATAACGGTTCATATTGTATGCGGCGAGGGTCATCTCAGCGTCCTCGGCGTCAACCACCATGGGGGTGGCTACCTTGGGCTCAGACTCGCTCTTGGTGAGCTCGGTCTCAGGCACGATCTCGTAGAGACCGCTGTAGATGCTCAGCTGGGCATCCCAGCCGGCGGCGATCACGTCGCCTGCGGCCAGGCCGAGGTCGTTCTTGTAAATCAGGCCGTAGTTGGTGCCGTCATATACGTAAACGTTGGCGCCGTTGGCATAGACGACGGTGAGCTCGCAGTTGACAGTGAACGGGGTCTTGTCGGGGAAGTCCATCAGGGGCGAGAGGTCCTCCATGGCGGGCATCAGCATGTACTCGGCGGTAACGACCTCGCTGGCATTGCCG
>CAMWUM010000215.1 GCA_947177435.1 uncultured Muribaculaceae bacterium | reverse complement strand
CAATTAATCAACATTATATTAACCTAAAACCAATCATTAATGAGAAAAAGACTACTCTATCTCGCACTGATGGTGATAGGGTGTGCTGCGTTTGCCTGGGCGCAATCGCATCCGCTCCCCTACAGCAATCCGTGCGAAGACCTCTCGACCGTGGCCCGCACAGGCAGCGGCGCAGCCTACGGCTCGCGCGGCTGGACCATTAATACCGCTGGCGTGGACAAGAGCTTCCGCACGTATAACTGGAACACCAGTTACGACTTCACCGGCGCCGTATTCTTCGGCCCGTTTGACCTCGAGGCAGGCAAGACCTACTGCTTAAGGGCCAATATGCGCCTGAACTATACCGGCGATGAAAAGTACAACGGTGATGTCAAGTTCGCTTACGTGCCCGCCGGCACCGTGGTGGCCAATGGCAGCAACTACAACTCCAATCCTGGTAACTCGGCCAACATTGTCAAGCAGGAGAACGTGTTCAGTACCGTTTCCAACATACAAGCCAACATGACTACCGGCTTCGAGGAATACCCCATATTCTTCTCGCCCACCGAAAACAAGCAGGGCGTATGGATTGCCGTCGCTTGTTACTTTGGCAAGGTGTCTAATTATTTCTACATTACCGACTTCACGCTCGAGGAGAGCAGCGCCGACGTGCCTGCCGCCCCCACCAACTGCAAGGTGACCGCCGACGTAGAGGGCTACAAGAAGGCCGACTTTGAGTTCACTGCTCCTACCAAGACCGCTCTCGGCGCCGACATCACCAAGGGCATCAGCTCGGTTGACGTCTACTGGGGTGACTTCCTGCTGCACTCTGAAAAGAACCCGACTCCGGGACAGACCTACAAGTTTAGCCAAGAGTTCGCCATGTCGGGCACCTACAACTTCAAGTTTGTGTCCACTTACAATGGCGCGAACGGCCTGGGCGCGACCGTGACGGAGACCATCGGCGTTATCCCGCCAGCCCACACCCTCACCAGCGATTACAATGACGGCATGGGCCGACGCCACACCCTGCTGGCCACCTACACCCCCAGCCTCGGAGGCGTGCGCCTGGCCCTTGACTACAAGGAGAAGAACAACTACGCCGACGTCGAAGGCATGGGATGGAAGATCGTGCGCCAGCCCGGCAACGTGGTTGTGGCCGAGGCCTCGGAGACCCCCGACATCGTCGACGTGACCTTCAACCCCGAGACCAAGCTCATTAACTACTACGAGGTGACAACCGTTATCCCCGAAGGCGTGAACAAGGCCGTGAAGACTTACACCTCCACCGTCGTTTCGCTCAACAACGCCGTGCCTTATCAGGTGCGATTCAGCGACGCCAGCGCCATCAACGAGTTCTGCACTTTCGACATCAACGGCTTAAACAAAGCATGGTCCTCCAACAGCAATGGCTATGCCGCCGCTGACAACAGCAACCTGATGCTCACCACCCCGTCGGTGCTTCTCGAGGCCGGCAAGTACTACAGCTTCGAGGCTGGCATCTGCTCCAACACCATCACTCCTATCGGCTTTGAGATCTATTACGGCGGCGCCAACGTGCCTGACTCGATGATCCACGAAATCATGCCTTACACCATGGAGACCTCGCGTCAGGTGCGCGTGGGCCACAAGGCATTCTTCTCACCTGAGAAGAGCGGCAACTACTCGTTTGGCATCCGCTCAGTAAACTGGGACAACCCGAGCAACTACAACGGCATGCAGCTCTTCGACATCAACGTCAACGAGGTTAACCCCGACCTCCCCGGCCCGGTAGAAGGCCTCAAGGTGACCTATCTCAGCGGCACAAAGGCCAGGCTGACCTTCAAGGCTTCGCCCAAGAACATCGCCAACCAGCCTCAGCAGGCCCTCGACTCGATCGTTGTGTATCAGGACGGCGCATCCTTCCAGACCATCGCCGCGCCCACTCCCGGCCAAGAGTGCTCAATCGACGTTGACGTCGTAAAGGGTACAACCAACATCTACCGCGTGGCTCCCTTCAACCAGTACGGCGAAGGCACCTCCGAGTCGGTGAAGGTATCCCTCATCGTAATCGGCTCGCGCACCGGAGAGGACTACAACAATAAGTTCAACACCGCCCTGGCCTTTGACGGCTACACCGTAATCGACGGCGGCAACGACGGATACGACTGGCACTTCCAGGCCGGCGAGGCCCGCGCTTACCCCGGCCGCAACAACATGGACGAATGGCTCATCACCCCGCCCGTGCTCCTCAATGAAAAGAAGTGGCACAAGGTGCAGTTCACCACCCACTGCGCCAAGGCCAAGGACGCTGACAAGCAGACCTACATTTCGCTCTGGATCGGCACCTCGCCCGAGCCCGACAGCATGAAGAAAGTGCTCATCGAGCCCTGGAACGTCCTCACCGGCGACGCCGTGCTCCTTAAGAACTACTTCAGCGTCGACTCTACCTCTACCTATTACCTCGGCTTCCACGCAGAGTGCGAGCATGGCGACGCCCACGAAGTGTACATGAGCAACTTCAGCATCGGCATTGATATGGATCCCCAGGTGCCCGGCGCCCCTGCCATCAAAGTCAATCCCGACCGCAACGGCAAGCTCGAGTGCAAGGTGCACATCGACCTGCCCGAAATGTGCATCGACAGCACCGACCTGCAGAACCTCACCCAGTGCTACCTCTACGTCGACGACGAGACCAGCTACCGCAAGTACTGGAGCATCTCGCTCAACCAGTTCTCCTCGTTCGACTGCAAGGTTGACAACCTCACCGAAGGCCCGCACCTCTTCCGCGTTTACTGCCGCAACAACAAGGGCGACGGCCGCGAAATCGAGGACGTAGCGTTCATCGGCATCAACGCTCCATCTCACCCCATCCACTGCTGGGCTGAGCAGACTGAAAAGGATGGCGAAGTCCTGATCACATGGGATGCCCCCACCACCGATAAGGACGGCTTCGACCTCAACCCCGACCTCGTATGGTACAACGTATTTGAATACGCCCTCAACGCCCAGGGCAACTACGTAGAGATTCCCCTCTGCGACAGCATCCGCGACCTTAGCTTCACCTGCCAGGCCATGGCTCCCATGAGCGGCCAGGCATTCAAGCGCTTCGGCGTCCGCGCCCACACCAAGACCGCTGCCGACCGCCAGATGTCGGCAGGCGTCATCATCGATCCCACCCTCGTGGGCTCGCCTTACGGCCTGCCCTACGATGAGTCGTTCAAATCCACCACTTCGCACGTGTATATGAGCCAGCGCATCGGCGACGTCACCACCGCCATGTGGGGCATGGTCAACACTGACCCTGCCGGCAACGCAGGCGCAGACAATGACCATGGCATGGCCATGATGGAGACCCTGGGCGCCTACTGCGCCGCCGGCCTGGTATCGGGCCGTATCACCCTCAATGCTGAGCATCCTTGGATGTACCTCTACGTCTACAACATGGGCAACCCCAACCGCGCCGACTTCAACGAGGTTGAGCTCCAAGTCAAGGAGGAAGGCGGCCAGTGGACTCCGCTCTACAACAAGTCGCTCGACGAATGGACTGACGGCTACAACGGCTGGCAGAAGATCACATTTGACCTTGGCGAGTACGCCGGCAAGACCATCCAGACCGCCATCGTAGGCGCTTCGGTCAACTACGCTTACGTCTACATTGACCACTGCTACATTGGCGAGGCTCCCGACACCGACATGTCGATCAGCGCCGTTGAGGTGCCTGAGGAGGTATTCCCCGGCTTGAGCAACAGTGTCTACGCCTCTGTTAAGAACAATGGCAATGCCGCCACCGCCGGTGTGGCCAACCTCTACCGCGACAACGAGCTCGTAGGCTCCGCCGAGTTCACCCTCGAGCCCGGCATGCGCGCCAACGTCGCCATGGTCGATTCAATCGCCCTCGACGACGCCAAGATGGTCAACGACTTCGACTATAAGGTTGTCATCGCCGCTGACGGCGACATCGACCTCGTCGACAACACCTCGGCCACCCTCAACTCGCTCGTGCCCGACTGGACAGCCTATCCCACCGTCCTCAACCTCACCGCCACCAGCAACGAGAAGCAGAACATCACCCTTGCTTGGGAAGCTCCCGCTGTGCCCGAGAACGCCTCGTCCGTAACTTACGACATGGAGGAATTCGACCAGCCTTGGACCAACCTCGCCAAGATCG
>CAMWUM010000214.1 GCA_947177435.1 uncultured Muribaculaceae bacterium | reverse complement strand
TTTATAAGATTGAGGGCACTGGCAACGTCAAGTTCCTGACCGCTCCCAAACTCACCATCCCCGCCGGCATCGACAATCTCACGCCCAAGACTCAGATTGACGCCCGATTTGCCGGCAACGACATGACCGGCACGTTCACAGTCAACTATTCGCTCGTGCCGCAAAATCCCGGCAAGGTGACTATACCGTCGCAGGCGTTCGTGTATTTCGACCCGTCGGACAAGGAATACCATACTATCGACCTGCCGTCATTTGAAATGCAGGTGGCCAAGGCCGCTCCCGGCCAGGCTTCTGTCGAGCAGACAATCCTGCCCGACGAAATGACCGACATCCGCCACATCAAGCCCACCGGCGACCTAAGCCGTGGCTTGAGTTACGCTTACCGCACGCCGCTCTATTGGGGCCTTTACCTGCTGTGCCTGTTGTCGTTTGTTGCCTTCATTATCGTATACCGCCGCAGGCTCAAGCTGCGTGCCGACGTGGCAGGGCGCAAGAGGGCCAAGGCCAATAAGGCCGCTGCCCGCAGGCTTCGTGCCGCCCGCGCCTGCATGGCCAAGCACGACGCCGACAAGTTCTACGTCGAGCTCAACCAGGCTCTGACCGGATACCTGAGCGACAAGCTGGGTATCCCCGCCTCGGGCCTCGTGCGTGAGAACATCGCCGCCGAACTGGCCGCCATCGGCGTGGCCGAGTCCACCATCGAGCAGACCATAGCCGTGCTTGACGACTGCGAGATGGCCCGATTCACTTCGTCGGGCTCTGACATGGAGATGTCGCAACTGCTCAAAAAGGCCGAGGACGCCATCAGCGCCATCGACAAAACCAAGAACACCAAAACCACTGCAAACTCATGACCAGGCATATCATCATATCTGTCGTGGCGATTTTCGCCTGCCTGATGGCCCGGGCCGAGGCTATGACGCTCGCCCAGCAGGCCGACTCGGCTTACAATAACAACGACTACTATGCGGCCGTGGGCCTATACCACCAGGCCATGAACAAGGAGGGCTCATCCGCCCAACTTTACTACAATCTCGCTAATTCGTATTACCGCATCGGCAAGCTTGGCAAGTCGGTGCTGTACTACAATCGCGCCCTGGCCATAGACCCATCGATGGACGATGCCCGCGCAAACCTCGAGTTTGTCAACAAGCAGATTATTGACAAACCTGATGACGAAAGTACCTTCCTGGGGAGCGTGCACCGCAGCATTATGCGGGTGATGTCGCCCGATGCATGGGCATGGACCACGTTTGGCCTGTTTGTGCTGCTCCTCGCCGCTGCCGCCCTCTATATCTTCTCGGGCAGCATCGCGTTGCGCAAGCTCGGTTTCTTCGGCGGTTTCGTGCTGGTTGTGTTCTTCGTCTACGCACTGGTCATCGCCGCCCAGGCTTCGTCGCTGCCTTACGACCACAGCCGCGCCGTAGTGGTTACGCCCACGTCAAATTTCTCAACCTCGCCCGGCAACCGCGAGGAGGGCTCAAAGATAATCCCGGTGCACGAAGGCACGGTGGTCGAGATTGTAGATTCGATCACGCTGCCTGACCAGTCGGCCTCTCCGCTTTGGTACGAGGTGAAAATTAACAGTTCCACTCGCGTATGGGCCCGTTCTACCGATCTCGAAAAGATTTAGTGCTGGCGCTCTCGCTGCTGCTGGCTCTGCTGTGGCCGGTGTGTGCCTCGGCGCTGATGTCGAGGCAGACTGGCGTGGGCAGGCATCTGCCCTCGGGTATTGTCAACTGCATTTTTCAGGACAGGGAGGGCATGGCGTGGATTGGCACGCAGGACGGACTGTGCCGCTACGATGGCTACCGATGCCAGGTGATGCGCTCGAGCGTGCTCAATCCGGGCTTGTTGTCTAACAACAACATACGATGCATAGCTGAGACCCACGATGGCCGGCTGCTTATAGGCACAGCCCAGGGGTTGAATGTGTATGACAAGGCCAGCGGCACGTTCAGCGTGCCCGATCATCCCGAACTGCGGGACACTGAGATTCGTGACATTGTGGTCGACCACGACAGTACCGTATGGGTGGGCACGTACAAGAGGCTTGTACGTTGTTCGTCTGACTTCTCGGATTGCAAGACATACGACAACTCATTGCCTGTGACCAGTGTCAACAGCCTTTACCTCGACCATCAGGGTAGGCTGTGGGCTATGTTCTGGGGTCGCGGCTTGCATTTGTATGACAGGCAGTCCGATCGGTTTTTCAAGATGCCGGCCGTGGGCGCCAATGACAACACGTTTGCCATGACTCAGGATGACCAAGGCCGATATTGGCTGGCCACTTGGGACGACGGCCTATATGCCCTCAGCGACAAGCCCGGCGAGGGGCTGGCTCCTACTCTTGTTGACCTTGGAGCCTATCCACAGCCTGTGCACTCTTACCACATATTCCAGGATAAGTCGGGCGGCTATCTTTGGTTAGTGTCTGATTTCAGCATCACGATTCTCGATATTTCTTCCGGTGCTCCGCGAGTGGTCGACACTTCGACAATCGTGCGTCTTGAGCCGGGCGACCGCATAATGGAACTTTATTCCGACTCAGGCGACAATATCTGGATTGCCAAAGCCAATAAGGATATATACATTGTGGACCTTTGTGACAAGTCTGTGCATCAATTTGCCGTGAAGGGCTTTGACAATGCCAACGTTTACAGCGTCGACAACATCTGTCTCGACCATGCCGGCAACTTGTGGGTATCGGTGTTTACAAAAGACGGATCTTACCTTAGCTGCGAGCCTGTGTCCAGGCGTTTGGCCGATTTCACCAACAGAGTCTCGTTGTGGGGCGAAAGCATCAATGCTCTGGCGCCGTCGTCGGCCCGCCCAGGCCATGCATGGGTGCTTCCCACTTATACAAAACGGGCCTATCTCGCCAGTCCTGGCAAGATTGACGGTGCCACATCGGTGGGGCTGCCTTCGCCATATCCGCAAATAGACATTTGCGATGATGGCCACGGCATGGCCTGGGTCCTCTCAGCCCAGGGACTTTTGCTCATACCCTCTCCAGAGTGCGGCGAAGCCGTGCCGGTGGAGATTGGGGTGGACGATATGACCGATGTAGAGTGCTCGGCCAACGGCACTGTGTGGATCGCAAGCGGCTCAGATGGCCTTTACTCGTTTCGCCCGCGGCAGTCGCAGGGCAAATGGATAGCATCAGATTTGCGCAGCGCCAACCTCGCTCCTGAGCATAGCCATATAAGCTGCATCGCTGTCGACGAGGCGCGCCGATGCGTGTGGGTCGGCACAAAGGAAGGCGAGGTGTTTGCCTACACAATTGGCCGAGGTAACATATTGACCGTACCTGATGACTTGCGCCATAATATCGACCAGATGGTCAATGCGATGCTTGTCGATGGCATTGGCCATGTGTGGATTTCCACGGCCAACCGCGTGATCGAGTACAATCCCATTACGCAGGGCTCGGCAGTCTATGTGGCTGGCAGCGACCTGCCCATCTGGTCGCTAAGCCATGGCGCGGCCTGCCTGTCGGGTGATTCGCTGGCTATTTTTGGCGGCCTCGGCGGCCTGGTGGGCATCAAGGCCGACGACAAACTCAATGACGTGGGCGACAGCGTGCCTGTCAGCGTCACAGGCGTGCTGGTCAACGGTGAGCCTCTCTCTGGCGGAGACTACTGGATGGACGGCAACACCATCCATCTCGGTTCTGATGCCCGCAATATTCAGATTGACTTTTCGACCCTGGATTTCTCAAATCCGGCCCATGTGAGTTACGCATACCGCATCCCCAGCATTGACCGCAATTGGATCTACGTGTCGTCAGACAACCCATCGGCATTCATCAACCGCCTGCCCAAAGGCAAGCACGTGATAGAGATACGCGCCACGGACTCTAACGGACGATGGAGCAGCACTGTCAACTCATGGGTAATCGTCAAGGCAACGCCGTTTTTCCAGACATGGCCGATGTACGTTGTGTACATTTTGTTTGGCTTGGCTTTGTTGGTGGTGGCATTTGCCATGGTTCGCGTTCGCCTGCGCCTGCGCAACCAGTTGAAGATTGCCCAGATTGAGCGCGACAAGTCAGAAGAACTTACGCAGACCAAGCTGCATTATTTCGCCAACGTGTCGCATGACTTGCTCACTCCTATAACTATCGTGTCG
>CAMWUM010000213.1 GCA_947177435.1 uncultured Muribaculaceae bacterium | reverse complement strand
CTCCGCGCATTGATATAAGCAACGAAGTGCTCGAAAAATTAGGCTACTCAAAATAATTTTCGTATCTTTGCGCCGTAATACCTCAGAAAACCAAATAAACAATCAATAATGTTAAAGAAAATCATCATCGCACTCCTCGTAGTGTTCCCTCTCACAGCCATGGCCCAGAAGTTTGGCGTGGTTGACTATGAAGAGGTGGCTAAGGCCATGCCTGAGTACACTCAGATGCAGACCCAGATTGCCGAAGCCTCTAAGAAGTATGAAGACGAAGTGGGCAAGCTCACCGAAGAAATCAACAAGAAGCTGGCCGAGCTCCAGCAGATGGACCAGGATCCCAACACCCTGCAGTCGATCAAGGAGCGCCGTATCCAGGAACTCAACGAACTCGACGCTAAGCGTCAGCAGTTCCTCAACTCCGCTCAGCAGGATCTCCAGCGTATGCAGGTGCAGCTTATGGGCCCGATCGAGACCAAGTTTATGGATGCCATCAAGGCTGTTGGCCAGGAAGGCGGCTTCGTATTCATCTTCCCCAAGGGCGTGTCGCTCTACGATGGCGCCGGTGTCGAGGACGTCACCAACGCTGTCAAGACCAAGCTTGGCGTAAAGTAAAGCAAACGCAATCTCACCATAACAAAGATGGAAAAGACTCAACCCACCCAGCCCGTGAACGAAAGCAAGAACACGGCTGAAAACCTCAAAAAGAAAAAGAATACCATCATCACCGTGGCCGTGATCATCTTCGTGGCCATCGCCGGTTACATCGCATGGGATGCCTATAAAACCAAAGCCAACGAGAAGAGCGAGCTCGCCCTCGCTCAGGTCAACCAGGACAAGCTCATGGCCGCTCCCAGTGACAGCGTGCTCCTCGCGCAGTACCTCAAGGTGGCTAAGGAAGGCAGCATCGGCGGCAAGACCGCCGCTCTCGAGGCCGCAGTCATCCTCTACCGCGACACCGCTTACGCCGATTGCATCAAGGCTCTTGACAAGGCCGGATCGCTTGACAGCAAGATTGCCGAGGCTGGCCGCCTCTCGCTCATGGGCGACTGCTACGTCAACCTCAACAAGCTCGATGATGGCCTGAAGTGCTACAAGAAGGCTGTCAGCGCTGCTGACAAGAACCCTGAGATCGTACCCTTCATGCTCATCAAGGAGGCCAACATCTATCGCGCTCAGGGCAAGTATGCCGACGAGTCGAAGGCTTATGAGGAAATTCTCAAGAACTATCCTGAGTACGCCAACTCGCATGACGTGCAGAAGTACGCTGAGCGTGCCGCTGCCGCCGCCAAGCAGTAAAGACTGTGCTGCCTATGCGCTAAGGCGCATCCCTCAAAATACACATTATTCATAAAAATATGCGGGGCCATGCTCCGCATATTTTACATTTTATGCCTATGGCCGACAATAAGAAATCAGACATAACCGCTCTGGCGCAGAAGCCCATCGGCAGGCTGCTGTGGGAGTACAGCGCCCCGGCGGTAATCGGCATGCTGGTAATGTCGATTTATAATATCATCGACCGCGTGTACATTGGCCGCGGTGTTGGCGTCGAGGCCATTTCCGGACTGGCCATAACCTTCCCGGTGATGAACTTGTCGGCGGCTCTTGGCGTGCTTATCGGCGCCGGCGCGGCCGCTCGCACGTCAATTCTCCTTGGCGCTGGCGATAAGAAAGGAGCAGAACGTGTGCTTGGCAACTCGCTTGTGCTCACAGTGCTCATCGGCATTGCGTACATCACGTGCTTTGCCGTGTTTCTCGACCCGATCCTTTATGCTTTCGGTGCCAGCGATGTGACCATCGGGCCGGCCCGCGAGTTCATGCAGTGGATATTGCCAGGCATGCTGGTGATAAATATATGCTTCAGCTTCAACAATATCATGCGTGCCTCGGGCTATCCCATCAGAGCGATGTTTACAATGATCATCGGCGCCGTGCTCAACATAGCCATTGGCCCAATCTTCATCTTCGCGCTCGGCCTCGGCATTAAGGGTGCGGCCATCGCCACTGACATATCAATGCTCGTGTCGGCATCGTTCGTGATGTGGCATTTCTTCCAAAAGAAGTCGGAGGTGCATTTCACCCGCGGTATCTATAGCCTGAAGGGGCGCGTAGTATGGAACATTGTCAACATTGGCCTTGCTCCATCGCTTGTAAACGCGGCCAGTTGCCTCATTAACATATTCGTTAACCGTTCACTCAAGGATTACGGTTCGGATATTGACGTGGGCGCCGTCAGCATTTTTATCACCTACACTTCGCTGCTTACGAGCATAGTGGTCGGCATAGGCATGGGTATGCAGCCCATTGTTGGCTACAACTTCGGTGCCGGCAGGCCTGACCGACTCAAAAAGGCGTACTACCTCGCTGCTCTTATCGGCACGGCTCTGTGCACGGCCGGCAGCATATTCGGTTTGGCTTTCCCCGAGTTGATTGCCTACGCCTTTACCGACGACCCCGGACTCACCGCTGTCATAGTCAACGGATTTGAACACGCGTTGCTGCTCTTCTGGGTTGTTGGGTTCCAAATCATCTCCACAAGCTTCTTCCAGAGCATCGGCAAGTGGGGCCAGTCGATAGTGCTCAGCCTGTCGCGCCAAGTGCTCTTCATGCTGCCGCTGCTCTTCATCCTCCCCAAGTGGCTGGGCATAAATGGCGTATGGCTGTCGTTCCCCGTCTCGGACGGCTTGGCCACCATCGTCACCGCCGCCCTGGTCATCTGGCAAATCCATAGCATAAACCGCGCCGTAAAGGCACAAAGCCAAACGATATGACATTATACGCCACCGATCTCGACGCCACGCTGCTCGACCCGCAGGCCCGCCTGTCGGCCGTCAGCGCCGACCTATACCGCCGCCTGCTGCAGGCGGGCAAGCTCGTGACCTTTGTAACGGCCCGCACTCCGGCCACTGTCGAATCCATCCTTGCCCCCGCGCATCCTCAGATTCCCGGCGTAGCCATGACCGGCGCGGCAATCTGGAATCCCTCAACGCGTCTCTATGAGTCGGTGCGGTACCACCGTCCCGACGATGTAGCCATCATTGAGGATATATGCCGGCAGCATGGGCTCACGCCGTTTGTATATACGATGCCTCGGGGTGACAACCACCTGCTCGTTTACCACGCCGAGCCTAACCTTGAGCCTATAGAGCGCGAGTTTGTACACGATCGTACCATCTCCGACCTCAAGAAGTTCTTCATCGGCGAGCCTGCTCCCGCTGACTCGCGCGCCTGCACGGTGCTGTTCTTCGGCATGGGCGACTTCGAACGGGTGCAAGCGGCCGTGGCCGACATCAAAGCGGCCACCGACTGCTATGCATCGTGGTTTCCCGACACGTACCATCCGGGTCTTTGCCTGCTCGAGGTCTTTGCTCCAGGAGTGTCTAAGGCTGAGGGACTCCTGCAGCTCAAAGAGATGCTCGGAGCCGATAACATTGTGGCCTTTGGCGACAATCTCAATGATATACCCATGCTTCGCGCCGCCGACACTGCCGTGGCTGTGGAGAACGCTCACCTCGACGTCAAAGCCGTGGCCGACATCATCATCGGCCCCAACACCGCCGACTCAGTAATGCGCTTCATCGCCGAACGCGAAGGCCTATGAAACATTTCAGCATATTATTGGCCGCATTATTCTTTTCACTGTGTGGTGTTTCGGCGCCAGATCTCCGGGAAGAAATAGAGGACTACATTAAGGATAAGGATGCAAGGATAGGCGTAGCCGTCATCATCGACGGGGTGGATACGGTTTCAGTCAATGGAGACAAGGCTTTTCCGATGCTTAGCGTATATAAATTTCCGATTGCGTTGGCTTTGGGCGACTATGGACGATTCGGAGCGAAGTTGCTGCCTGATAGCGTCGCAATAACATCCGCTGACTTGAAAGCTGACACGTACAGTCCGATGCGAGACAAATACGGCGAAATAGACACAATCAATGTTGCTTTGTCAGAATTGCTCGCTTATTCTCTGCAGCAAAGCGATAACAATGCCTCCGACATCATACTCGGTCTGCTTCCGTTTGTCGGATACGTCAATCATTACCTTAGTCGCTGTAAAATTTATGGCATCAATGTGGCAAATACGGAGGATGAAATGCACGCCAATCCGGCGTTATGCTATGAAAATGCGTCAACGCCTTTGGCTATGGC
>CAMWUM010000212.1 GCA_947177435.1 uncultured Muribaculaceae bacterium | reverse complement strand
ATAAGCGACGAGCCAAGGCCGTAGCCGGGGGTGCAGTGGGTGTGGAAGTCAACGGGCACCTTGACGGCAGCCTTAAGGGCGCCTATGATTTCGGCAGCGCGGGTGGGGGTTACCAGGCCGGCCATGTCCTTGAGGGTGATGATCTTGGCACCGAGGCGTTCCATCTCGCGAGCCTTCTCGACGAAGTACTCGGTGGTGAAAATGAGTTCGGGTTCGGCCGGGGCCTCGGCCTTCTTGCCGAAGAGGCGGCTGAAGAAGCCCTTCTTCTCAGGCTCGGCAGGTTTTTCGGGCTTGGGATCGACCGTGTAGCAGACAGCGCCGTCGGCGATGCCGCCCAGGTCATTGATCATCTTTATCGAGTCCTTGACATTGTCGATGTCGTTGAGAGCGTCGAAGATGCGCATCACGTTGAGGCCGTTGGCGATAGCCTCCTTGTAGAAGCCTTCGAGCACCGAGTTGGGGTAGGGGACGTAGCCGAAGAGGTTGCGGCCGCGCGAGAGGGCTGAGAGGAGCGACTTGCCCTTCATGGCCTTTGACATGCTGCGCAGGCGGTCCCAGGGCGATTCGTCGAGGTAGCGCATCACAGAGTCGGGCACGGCGCCGCCCCAAACCTCCATGATATAGAATCCTGCATTTTCGTAGTACGGCAGGAGTTTGTCGATTTCCTTTTGGCTGAGACGCGTTGCGAAGAGCGACTGCTGGCCGTCGCGTAGGGTGAGGTCGCGGATTTTCAGTTTGCGGGGTTCCATACTGTATGGTTAATTAGGGGTTAGTTTAGTGAGTATCGATTTGAGATTACAAAAATACGCAATAATTCCCACAATTTCCAAATTTTAATTGAATTATTTTCAAAAAAGGGTGAAAATAGCGGCCGCAGGCTGCATTATGGCACATTTTCAATACCAACAGGTGGTGCGCGGGGCTATTTCGGGGATTGTGGAGGCGTGGTAGACTGGATCCTTGCCTGCGCGGAGCTGAGAGCGGTAGTCACGCAGGCAGGCCACGGCGTACTTGCCGAGCACGGCCAGGGCCGAAAGGTTGCAGATGGTCATGGCAGCCATGGTGAGGTCGGCGAATGCCCACACAGCGTCAAGCGAAGATACGGCTCCGACCATCACGATTGCGCCGACGATCAGGCGGTAAATGGCAATGGTGATTTTGGCCTGGCGACGGGTGGCGACGGTGTCGATGCCAGAACGGCGGTTGATCTGGTGATTGATGAACAGGAGGTTGGTCTCACCATAATAATAATTGGCCACTATCGATGTGAATGCGAAGAAGAAGATAGCGACGCTGATGAACCCCGAACCGAAGTTTGTGAGGCCGAAGTCGAGGTCAATGGCACTCTGAGTGACCACGATGCCGTCGCCGCTGACGATACCGTCACTCCATGCGCAGAGGATGATGAACGCCGTGGCCGTACAGATGAGCAGCGTGTCGGTAAACACGCCCAGCGACTGCACAAGGCCTTGCTTGACAGGGTGGCTGACTGAGGCGGTGGCGGCGGCGTTGGGGGTGGAGCCCTCGCCGGCCTCGTTGGAGAACAAGCCTCGTTTCACGCCGTAGATGATGGCCATGCCGAGGCCTCCGCCCAGGGCCTGGCTCGCGCCGAAGGCATTCTCTACAATAAGCCTGATGATCGCGGGCAGTTGGGTGATGTTCATGCAGATAATTACGATGGCGATGAGCAGGTAGGCGATGGCCATGATGGGCACGACCCACTGGCTGAAGCGCGCGATGCTCTGGATGCCGCCGAAGATGATGGCCAGCGTGAGCGCGGTCAGCGCCACGCCTGTGACCCAGACGGGGATGCCGAACGAGGCGGTGAACGCCGAGGCAATGGTCTGAGCCTGCACGGCGTTGAAAGCGATGCCGAACGTGAGGGTGATGAGCACGGCAAACGTGATGGCCCACCACCGGCGGCCGGTGCCGTGGAGGATGTAGTAGGCAGGGCCGCCAAGGAATGACTTTTCGCCCTTTACCTTATATAATTGCGCCAAAGTGGACTCGATAAATGCCGTGGCCGCGCCCAGCAGTGCGATCACCCACATCCAGAAGATGGAGCCGGGGCCTCCGACCACGATGGCCAGCGCCACGCCGGCGAGGTTGCCCGTGCCTACGCGGCTGGCGATTGACACGGCGAAGGCCTGAAACGACGATATGGAGTGCCGGCTGTCGGCATTGTCTCGCTTGTCGTTGTCCTTCGAACCAGACTTGACGAGCAGGCGCAGCATCTCGCCGAACATTCGGAACTGTACGCCGCGTGTCCATATCGTGAATACCACGGCTGCGGCGAGCAGCGTTACTATTAATATATAGTCGGCTGAGGCGAAAATAGCGTCCACTTGGTTAGTCTTTTATCGGTTTTTGTACATTGATTCGTAATACTTCTCGTATTCGCCCGAGGTGATGCGGTCCATCCACTCCTGGTTGTCGAGATACCAGCGCACGGTGCGTTCGATGCCCTCCTCAAACTGCAAGCTGGGCTCCCAGCCGAGTTCATTCTTAAGCTTGCGGGAGTCGATCGCGTAGCGCAGGTCATGGCCGGCACGGTCGGTTACGAAGGTGATGAGGTCGAGGTCCTCGCCCTCCTTGCGACCGAGCAGACGGTCGACGGTGTTGATTATCACCTTGATGATGTCGATGTTTTTCCACTCGTTAAATCCGCCGATATTGTACGTCTCGGCCACGTTGCCGCGGTGGAAGATTAAGTCGATGGCGCGAGCGTGGTCCTCGACAAAGAGCCAGTCGCGCACGTTCTCGCCCTTGCCATAGACGGGGAGAGGTTTGCGATGGCGTATATTGTTGATGAACAGCGGTATGAGTTTCTCGGGAAATTGGTACGGGCCGTAGTTGTTGCTGCAGTTGGTGACAAGCGTGGGCATGCCGTAAGTGTCGTGGTAAGCCCTCACGAAGTGGTCGCTGCTGGCCTTGCTGGCGCTGTATGGCGAGTGGGGATTGTACTTAGTGGTCTCCACGAAAAATTCGTCGCCGTACACCTCGTGAGCCGACACCTCGTCCTTGCGGCCTTCGGGGCAGGTGAGTTCCAGCGCGCCGTACACCTCGTCGGTGCTGATGTGGTAGAAGAGTTTGCCCTCGTATTTTTCGGGGAGCGATTCCCAGTACACCTTGGCGGCCTGCAACAGGCTGAGGGTGCCCATCACGTTGGTGCGGGCGAAGGTGAACGGATCTTTGATGGAGCGGTCGACGTGGCTTTCGGCAGCAAGGTGGATGATGCTGTCCACCTCATATTCGCGCATCAGCCGGCACATCAAGTCGTAATCGCAGATGTCAGCCTTAACGAATGCATAGTTGGGCTTGTCCTCGACGTCGGCCAGATTTGCGAGGTTGCCGGCATAAGTGAGTTTGTCGACGCAGATGATGCGGTAGTCAGGGTACTTGTTGACGAAGAGCCTGACGACGTGGCTGCCGATAAATCCGGCACCGCCGGTGATGATGATATTGCGCTTCACTCCTTAACTATTAGATTTTTCGATATTGTTGATGCAGTGCCTGAGCGAGTCCACCCAATAGGGGATGCGAATGCCGAAGGCCTGCTTGATCTTAGTCTTGTCGAGCACCGAGTAGGTGGGACGGGTTACACTGCTGGGAAATTCGTCGCTGTGGCAGGGCTGCACGTCACATTGGGTATGGCCAGAAATCTCGGCGATGGCCTTGGTAAAATCATACCACGAGCACACGCCCTCGTTGCTGAAATGGTAGGTGCCACGCTTGCTTTTGTCGTCGGCACGGTCGATGACGGACATGATGGCCTGGGCCAGATCGAAGGCGTAAGTAGGCGTGCCGACCTGGTCAAATACTACATTGAGCGTGGGCTTGGATGCAGTGAGCGCGAGCATAGTCTTGACGAAATTTTTGCCGAACTCGCTGTAAAGCCATGCGGTGCGTATGATCACATGGTCGCAGCCTACGCGCCAGATGGCCTGCTCGCCCTCGAGTTTGGTGAGGCCGTACACGCCGGCGGGGGCCCCTTGCTGATCCTCGCGGCATGGCACGTTGCAGGGCTGGGCGCCGAACACGTAGTCGGTGGATATATGTATGAGCAATCCGCCGCGCTCTTTCATCACAATTGCCAAGTTTTCAGGGGCTTTGGCGTTGAGCAGGCGACAAAAATCGACGTCGCTCTCGGCCTTCTCGACGTTGGTATATGC
>CAMWUM010000211.1 GCA_947177435.1 uncultured Muribaculaceae bacterium | reverse complement strand
AGGCAGAACATATCCAGCAGTCCTAATTGGCCGCATCGCTGTCGCTGAAGAATTCCAAGGTCGCGAGTTCAAAGTAGGAACACAAATTATGGATGTCATCAAAGACTGGTTCTTAACAGATGATAATAAAACGGGGTGCCGTTTTGTACTTGTCGATGCGGTAAATGCTCCACAAACTTTAAGCTATTATGAGCGTAACGGATTCAAACCTCTATTCCCACGGATTGACGATGAAAAATACTTCTACAACATCGACAAAGACAACGATTTAAAAACCAGAATGTATTACTTTGATTTACTTCTGCAAAAGTAAAATTCCATTATTCTATTATGTCCGAGGGAAAAAAGGCGAAAGGTTCGGTCGGCACCGCCGTGGCGGCTGGGTGCGTCAAGGCTGTGGCACTGTTGCCGTTTCCGGTGCTCTACGCCATCTCTGACGTCCTTTATTACATCGTATATTATGTGGCGCGCTACCGCCGAAAGGTGGCGCGCCGCAATCTTGTCAGCTCGTTTCCCGAAAAGAACATTGACGATATTAAGCGTATCGAACGGAAGTTCTACCGCTTTTTCGTCGATATGGTGCTCGAGTCGGCCAAGCTTATGACCATGTCGAGGGAGGAGATGAAGCGCCACATGGTGTTTGTCAATCCCGAGGCACTCACCCGGTTTACCGACCGGGGCATCTCCGTGTCGGCCTACCTCGGACATTTCGGCAACTGGGAGTGGATATCCTCAGCCGCGCTTTGGGCGCCCGAGAGCATCGAGATGGCACAGATTTACCACAAACTCAAGTCGAAGGCCATGGACGAGGTTATCCTGCACATGCGCGAGCGCATGGGGCAGAAGTGCGTGGAGATGCGCGACACCGTGCGCTTCATGGCCCACGACTCCGGACGCCCTCGCGTCATCGGCTTCATCGCCGACCAGTCCCCCAAGCGCCACGTGGCCAAGTACTTCATCCATTTCCTCAACCACGAAGTGCCCGTCCTCACCGGCACTGAGAAGGCCACCAAGCATTACGGATACCAAGCCGTGTTCATCGCCGTGCGCCGCCTAAGGCGCGGATATTACCAGGCCGAATTCGTGCCCCTGGCCGACGACCCCGCCTCGCTGCCCGACTTCGAGCTTACTGACCGCTATTTCGCCCACCTCGAAACTGAAATACGCGAGCATCCCGAGCTCTACCTCTGGACCCACAACCGCTTTAAATACGCTAAAACCACCGACAATGGAGATTGATTTCGTCATCACCTGGGTCAATATGGACGACCCCGACTGGCAAGCCGAGTTCGCCAAATACGCCCACGCCAAGGAGAACACCAAAAACGGCGTCTCAAAGGCACGCTTCCGCGACTACGGCCTGCTGCGCTACTGGTTTCGCGGCGTAGAGGCCTTCGCCCCGTGGGTGCGCAAGATCCACTTCGTCACCTCAGGCCAGCGCCCCGACTGGCTCGACACGTCCAACCCAAAGCTCCATCTCGTCGACCACAAGGACTTCATCCCCTCCGAGTTTCTGCCCACATACAACTCCGTGGTGATCGAGCGCTACATGCACCGCATCCCGGGTCTGGCCGACCGATTCGTATACTTCAACGACGACTTCTTCATCATCCGCCCCATTGGTCCCGAGCGGTTCTTCGCTGGCGGCCTCCCGTGCGACATTGCCGTGATGGATTACAACCCCTCGTGGTCGCAGTGGTACGTCCGCATCAAAAACAACATCCGCGTCATCAACCAGAACTTCGACAAGCGCCAGGTGATGCGCGAGCACCACGACAAATGGTTCGACAAGTCATACGGCTTCAAGGCACGCTGGAATTATCTGCTCAAGCCCTACGGCAAATTCATCACCCTGCGAGTGCCGCACAACGCCCAGCCCTACCTCAAATCCACCTTCGAAGAGGTATGGGACGCCGCCGGCGACGAACTCACTGCCACCTCGGTCAATAAGTTTCGCGCCCTCAACGACCTCACCCCCGAGCTGTTCCGCACCTGGCAGATATGCCGAGGCAACTTCACGCCTTACAACACCTACCGCGACACGAAGATGTTCCCCCTGATGGTGCGCCCCAAGCAGGCCGCCCGCGCCATCTGGCACCAGAAATACAGCCTCGTCTGCATCAACGACAACGTCAACATCCGCCACTACGATCTTGTGATGCAGCGCATTGCCGACGCCTTCGCCCACATCCTCCCCAACCCCTCATCGTTCGAGAAATAACCATGCGCAAAGCCCTGGCAGAAATCATCGCCGGAGTCATCCCCTGCAAGATGGCCCGCAACCAGTGGCGAGGCCGCCTGCGCTACGGCCTGCGCCGTGGCGCCCGCCTGCGCCGCGAAATCAAACAAAACGCCTCTAAGCCCGAGCATTACCTCGCCATCTGCGCCATAGCCAAGGACGAAGGCCCGTACTTCGCCGAATGGCTCGACTGGCACATCAGCCAGGGCGTCGACAAGTTCTACGTTTACGACAACGGCAGCACCGACTGCACCCGCCAGGTGCTCGCCCCCTACGTCGAAAAGGGCATCGTCGACCTTATCGACTGGCCCGGCCACCGCATGCAGATTGCCGCTTACGACGACTGCATCGAGCGACACCGCTTCGACACGCGCTGGCTCGCCTTTATCGACCTCGACGAGTTCATCGTGCCACTCAAAGACCAGTCAGTCACCGATTTCCTCCGCCGCATGGAGGACTTCTCGGCAGTAGAAATCAACTGGCTCATCTACGGCAGCAGCGGACAGAAAGAAAAACTGCCCGGCACGATGATGGAGCGCTTCCGTCGCCACTCGCGCCCCGACCACATCCTCAACCGCCACGTCAAGAGCATCGTCGACCCGCGCCGCGTCTACTGCATGATCGGTTGCCACGAAGCCGCCCGCATCACCGGTCAAGCCGCTAATGAGCAAGGCCGGCCCCTCAAAAAATCATTCCGCGACCGCACGCCCCAGCAGCAAGTCATCCGCATCAACCATTACGCCACCCGCTCACTGGCCGAATTTGCCGAAAAGCAAGCCCGAGGACGCGCCTCCGGACGCCAAAAGACCGTCCAATCCTCCTACTTCGACCAGTACGACCTCAACGACCTCCCTGAGGAATAAACCGACCAATAATTCGTCTTGCGCAAAGCCGCTTGCGGCGTGTCGCTTTTTTGCATAATTTTGCGGGAAATTCGGAAAAAATTTGCCATCTTTGCAGTTGGTATGAATCACGCGAAATTTCTTGCCGCGCTTGTACTGGCTGTGGCGCTGATTTTTATGGGCGGATGCGCCGGAAAGGGCTCAAAGCAGCCTGTGGCTGAGGAGATTGACTCCACCGCCACGGAGACAGAGGAGCCTGTCGCGCTCACTTCCCTCCCCGACACTGTGATGCCATCGATCGACTCGGTGGGCGTCCGTTTCGTCGTGGACGTATTCGACAGTGCTGACTCTGCCATCTGTGACCTTACAGACCTCTACGCCCAGGCGCCCGGTTCACTGATGTTCCGCCGCGGGACCCGCCGCGATGCAGACTTCGGCGGACACGTGGATGGCACCCCCTCGGAAATCGTCATCGACTGGCAATTCTCCACCGGCTACAACCGCGTCTGGGGCGGAGGCACAGGGTGGACCGGCCAGCCGCTGTACGTGCATTGGCCCGACAGCATCACGCGTAGATTTAAGCGCGACGGCCTGGTGCCCGCCAATTTCTCGGGCCAGGAGATAATGTTCGGTTCGCTCTGCGGAAACGTCTACTTCCTCGACTACCTTACCGGCCAGCCGAGCCGACCACACATCGCCACCGACAACCCTATCAAGGGCACGGGATGCATCGATCCGACGCTCAACGGCAATTACTACGTGGGCCAAGGCGTGCCCGACACCGTGCCGTTCGGCGCCATGGTCATCGACCTTAACAAGCACGAAATCACCCACTTCACCGACCGCGACCCCAATGCATGGCGCGGATGGCAGGCCTATGACAGTTCGCCCGTCCGCATCGGCCAGTTCCTGTTCCGCCCCGGCGAAAACGGCACGCTGTACAAGTACATCGTCGAACCCGGCAGCCTGCGCCTGCACTCCACCCTACGCTACCGCATCGGCGGCTCGTCGCCCGGCCTAGAGGCCGCGCTGCCGCCAGAACATAAAGACGGCTATACCTGGGGCGTATTAACATATGACGCGGGCGACGAAGAGTCTATTGTTGATGT
>CAMWUM010000210.1 GCA_947177435.1 uncultured Muribaculaceae bacterium | reverse complement strand
GATGACGAAAGCGATGTGGTAAGGCGGGCAAGCAGCGGTGCCGAGGGTTTTAATCTTCTCCACGAGGAAGGGTAGCAGGGTCTTGGGGTTGATCAGGGCCTTGGTCTCCTGATAGAGGTATGTCTTGTTGGCCGAACCGCCGCCCTTGGCTACGAACAGGAAGTGGTATTCGTCGCCTTCGGTGGCGTGGATGTCAATCTGCGCGGGCAGGTTGCAGCCGGTGTTCACCTCGTCGTACATGTTGAGGGGAGCGTTCTGCGAGTAGCGCAGGTTATCGGTGGTGTAAGTAAGGTATACGCCCTTTGACAGTTTCTCCTCGTCGTCGCAGCCGGTGAATACGCGTTGGCCTTTCTCGCCGTGGATGATGGCTGTGCCGGTGTCCTGGCAGAAGGGCAGCTGGCCCTTGCAGGCCACGTCGGCGTTGCGCAGCATGGTGAGAGCCACGAACTTGTCGTTCTCGCTGGCCTGGGGGTCGTTGAGTATCTTGGCCACCATGGCGTTGTGCTCGCGGCGGAGCATGAACGCGTTGTCGTGGGTGCACTGGCGTGCGAGGACGGTCAGCGCCTCGGGGTCAACGACCAGAAACTCGTGGCCGCCCCAGTTCTCGACCTTTACGTAGTCGGATGTGAGGTGGTAGTACTCGGTGGTGTCGGGGCCGAGCGGAAACATTGGCTGGTACTTGAAGGGTTTTGTTGCCATGGGTATGAATGTGTAATTGGTTTGCTAATTAAGATGCAGCGCAAATTTAGCGAAATATGGTCAAATGACAAAATAAAACCTTGGCTATTTCGCAAATTTGGCGTCGATGCCGGGCCCCTTAGCCGCCTCTTCGATTTGCCGGGGCGACGCCGAGAGGGGCGAGCGTGAAAATTCGGGTATGTTGTACGATTTCATCGACGCGGCGTAGTGGTCGGCCCGAGCCTGCGGCAGGGCGAATGGCTTGGTTGCGTTGCCGTCAGCATCGATGTGGGCGATGTGCGGACGCGTGTATAGTCCGTCGCCTCGGCGGCTGCTGAACGCCACCCACCGGCCTGTGCTACTCCACGAGTGGTAGCTTTCGGACTCGTCGCTGTTGAGTTCGCTGAGCGGGCGCATCTCCTTGGTGGCTAGGTCGATGAGGTAGAGGTCGGAGTCGCGGTGCCAGATGGAGAACGTGCCGTAGCCCGAGAGCGTGGCCATCAGCCAGCGGCCGTCGGGCGACACGCGCGGAAACGATGCGCTGCCCCACTCGCCGGCCTGTGCGTGGTAAATTGTATCTGCTTGATTGCCAAACGTACGCGTGTTAGGGTCGAAACCGACGCTGCAAATGCTGTAGCGCAGCTGGTCGTAGGCCGCAGGCAATTCCATTCGGTCGGCTGTGCAGAAATAGAGCGTGCGTCCGTCGGGCGAGAAGGCAGGGAATGTCTCGAACGCGTCAGCCGAAGAGAGGAGGGGAGAGGTCACTATTTCGTTGGTCTCTGTGTCAAGCACCACCACGTCCGAGGCATAGTCCATCACCTCGATGCGGTTGGGGTCTGAGGTGTGGAACTTCTGGTCAGTGTCGTTGGTCGAGAATGCCACGTAACGGCCGCCGGGATGCCAGTAGGGATAGACGAGGGCCGAGATGGTCTGAGGCGTCTTAGTGTTGAGTTTGGTTACGTTGTCGCCGTCGATTACGTAGGTGCCCGCATTGTTGACGCGCATGTGCAGCAGGGCTCTGCTGCCGTCGCCGCCGCAGTAGGCATGGCAGTTGACGCAGCCGTAGCCGTTGCGGCTGTTGGCGAATATTTCCTCTTCGTCGTAGTTGGCCAGACATCGCTGGTACAGGCCCATTTCGGCCCATGATTCGTAGCCCGGTTCAATTAGGCGGTACGACAGGTAAGCGTCTATGCTGTCACTTGAAATATAAATCGAAAACGGCCTGTATTCCATCCATTTGCCGTCTATTTTGGCCATTACGCTGACGGTGACGCTGTCGCCTGCATTGGTCACTTTCGCCCAGTCGGCAGGCGAAATCGCCATCTCCGAGCCGGAGCCTTTGGAGGTGGCTGTGACGTCGCCGGCCGAAAAGGTGGCAACGGCGTCAGTGGCTCCGTTGGCGAGCATGAACACCGGCGGAGCCATGTTGGGTGGGTATGTCACGCCTGCATAGTCCGGCTGGATGGGCGGCAGGCTGTCGATGGCTCCGTCGGGCTTAGGAGCTCCCGCACATGATGCCAACAGAGCAGCCAAGGCGGGTATTATGGTTGTCTTTCTCATTGGTTGGCAGGTGAATAGTCACGGATGTAATGCCAGCAGCTTTCGTCGTACTGCTGTTGCTTTGACCAGAAAGCCCTGCAAGCCTGCATCAGCGAAGGCTCGATGCCGCAGCGCTCGGCCAGGTCGCTGCCAGAGGCAAGCGAGGCCATGGCCACGCCTTCGCGGAAATGCTGGGGCAGGGGAGCGGGCAGAGCTGGCGAGCCGTAAAATTCAGTTATTATCTCCGCAAATCCCGGCACGTCCTTACTCAGCAGGCACATGCAGCCGAGATATTGCATCGTGGCCTTGTGCTCGGGGTTGGTCCGGAGCGTGGCCAGCAGGTCGGGTTTAAAGGCCGGGTCGAACGCGAAAGCGTTGTCGGTGGGTATGCAGTGGCTTTTGCACATGATTTCAATGGGGTTGGGAGCGTATGCATGTCCGAGCAGTCGCATGTACTTGTCGGCCACGGCTTGCTGGCCGAATGCCAAGTTGGTGTCAACGAGCCGCTTGAGCATGCGGGGAGACGAGTTGCCAAGCGCTTCGTTTGCCTCGAAGGCATAGCGCTGTGCCAAACCCACTTGCCCCATCGACCAGAATATGTCGCTGAAAAGCATGTAGGCCATTGGGCTGCGCTGGTTGAGGTCGATTATGCTGCGGGGCGACACCCACGGCTGAGCAAACAGGCGGTCAGCCAGCAGTCCGCGCTCGGCCATTGCCAGCGACCAATAGTTTTGCAGCAGCGGCTCGTCGGCCATCGGCAATTTGCGGCATCGACTCTCGATTTTGCCCCACTCGCCTCGCGAGGCGTAATAAGACAACTCGTACACAGCCTCGTCAGTGGGCCTTCGCATGGTGTACAGGAATACCGCCAAAACCGCGCAAGAGATGGCGGTCCAAAATATTCTCCCTTTGTTTGTCTTCGGGTGCAGAAATCGTCCTGCAACCGCAGCAGCCAACGGCAGCCCCAAGCCCCAAATATACACGCCGCCCATCGCATTGCCAACCTCATTATTGATCCAAGGCGTGTAGCTTGCGCCGGGCACCAGCCACGGGCCGGCCAGATAGGCCATCGCAGCGCCTAAGACGAGGGCGCAAGCGGCAGACATCCACAACCTCTTTGGCAGCAGGCAGACGCATAGGCAGCCGAGCGCAAAGGTCAGCGCGATGGGCGCCGAGAGCGGCGCGTACACGTCGCACATCATCAGCGTCATCGCCGCGCCGGGGCAGACGGCCAGGGGAGCCACCCATCCGGCACCCTTGCTGATTCTGCTCATAATCATAAGCGTGAACAGCGAAGCGAGGGCCGCCAGCGTGGACATCAGGGCCGAAGCGAGGGCGGGCGTGGTCATCAGTGAGCCCAGCCACAGGCCTGCGGCGCGTGCGAGTCCGCCCATGCCCCACAGCCCCTGCGGGTCGGCATCGCCGAGCCACGACCACATTTGCGAGCGGGCGCACAGGGCGTAGGCGCATGTCCACCGCGCGAGCATCCATAGGGCTGCCCAGGCTAAGGCGAAAAATGCCGCGCGGCAGGACCACAAGGGCCATTTGCGATGTACGGCCGAGGGGTTCTTCTTATCGTCTTTTCTCATTGCAATAAATTGAAAATAGCGCCCAACCCCGAGGGATGGACGCTAACTAAGCGGTGTAGGCTAAGGGGATTACTCCTTGGTCTCGTTGTTCTCTCCAAGGATCTCGACCGCCATGTCGTAGATGGTTGCGTCGTCAAGAACGACGATGCCGCCGTCAGGACCCGGCTCGATGTGCACGCCGCAGTTGCGGCCCGAGTCGTAGTTGCAGCCGCCGAAGTAGTTGCGGACGGTCTGTACGGTGATGTTCAGCTTATCGGCGATCTTGTGCATCGAGCCATCGGGCAAGCTGTCTTTAAGACGGCGGAGCTCATTGAAGGTGATAGTCTTGCTCATGATTTAAGATTTATGTGTAAGAAAATTAATATTTCGTTAATTTGGAGATAAAGTTAGGATTTGTTTTTGAGATGACCAAATTTTTTGACGCTTATT
>CAMWUM010000209.1 GCA_947177435.1 uncultured Muribaculaceae bacterium | reverse complement strand
GGAGTAGGCGACCGAGCAGCGGCTGGCCTGCACCGGAAATCAACTTGATGGCTTCGGAGGCTTGGATTGAGCCAATTATGCCGGGGAGTGGGCCGAGTATGCCGCCGATGGAGCAGGGAGTGTATGCACCTTCTTCGGCTCCAACCGGGAACAAGTCGCGATAGCCGGGATGGCCCGGGCGCCAACTCAGGGCTTGGCCTTGCCATTGCGCCACTGCTCCGAGGGCGTAGGGTTTGCCCAGTCGTTCGGAGCAGTCGGTGACCATGTATTTCGTGGCAGGGTTGTCGCTGGCCTCAATCACAATATCGGCCTCAGCCACAAGAGGTTCGAGCGTCTGTGCCGTGACGAATGCCTTGATGGGCGTAACCTCGATTTCCGAATTGATCTGGCCTATCTTTTTCGCAAGAGTATCGGCTTTAGGCTTGCCCGCGTCAGCCTCGACGTAGGAGAGTTGACGTTGAAGGTTAGTTATGTCTACATTGTCGAAGTCAGCTATTGTCAAATGGCCAACACCACTGGCGGCCAAATACATAGAACATACTGAGCCGAGCGCGCCAGCGCCAATGACCAACACGCGCGCCTGGGAGAGGGCCGCTTGGCCCTCTTTGCCCAAGCCGCTGAGCTGAAGGTTGCGAATGTAGCGGTTCATGTCTAATCGTAAATCTGGTCCCAGTCTTTCCACACAACATCGTAGCCCCCCTCTCGTATTGACGCGGCTACGGCCTCGGGCGTACGGGAATCTGTGACGGAGAACTGTTCAAGAGCGTCGGGCGACGTCGCGTATCCGCCCGGTTCCGTTTGGCTTCCGGCGCTCATAGAGGTCACGCCGAGCCGCATCATATTGGCGCGGAATTGCGGATTCTCGCGGGTGGAGTAGGAGATATCAACGTCGTGATCGAAGAGGCGGAATGCCATCGTGAGCTGTGCCAATTCACGGTCGGTCATAACCACATTGGGCTGAAAGCCGCTCTCCGACGGGCACATGCGCGGGAAGTTGACGCTGTACCTCGTGCGCCAGTATTTCTTTTGCAGATAGCGCAGGTGGCGCGCCATCATTGTCACGTCGGCGCGCCAGTCCTCAAGGCCTATGAGCACGCCCATGCCAATCTTGTGCACACCTGCCTGGCCCATGCGGTCGTAGCCGTTGAGTCGCCAGGCGTAGAAAGATTTCATGCCCTTGGGGTGGTAGCACTTGTAGCGATCGCGATTGTATGTCTCTTGGAAGCACACCACACCGTTGAGACCGGCGTGCGTCAGCCGCTCGTAATCCTCGGCCTTCATCGGCTGCACCTCCATGGTTAGGTTGTGGAAATACGGGCGGCAAGTGCGCAGCACGTTCTCGAAGTACTCAACGCCGCAAGTGGCAGGAGCTTCGCCACTAACTATCAGCAGGTTCTCAAAAGGGCCGAGTGTCTTGATTGCCTCGCACTCGTTTTTCACCTGATCCATAGTCAGCACCGTGCGCTTGAATGGGTTATCGTGGTTGAAGCCGCAATACACACAGAAATTGGTACATAAATTGCTGACGTACATGGGTATGTACATCGATATGGTGCGTCCGAATCGCTCGAGCGTATATTTATGCGCCAATTGGGCCATCTCCTCAAGGTATGGTGTGGCGGCCGGGGAAATCAGAGCCATGAAGTCGTTGTCATCGAGCATCTTCGCGTTGCGACGGCTCTTGTCGAGAGCGCGTCGCACGTCTTCGGCCGTCATTGCCTCGATGCGGTCAATCGTTTCTTGCCAGGACCATTGCCCTATAACATCGGCAAAGCCATGGCCAACAAATTTGTAGTCTTCCATCTTCAATCCATCGACTTGTCGCAACGGTCGGCTGTATTTTGAGAAATGCGCATGGCGCAGAAGTTGGGGCCGCACATAGTGCAGAATTTCTGGTCGGTCTCAGTATCGTTGACGCGTGACTCCATATAGTATCGGCGCGCCTTTTCGGGGTCGAGTGAGAGGTTGAACTGGTCCTTCCAGCGGAATTCATAGCGGGCCTTGCTCAGCGCATAGTCGCGCACTTCGGCACCTGGGTGGCCCTTAGCCAAGTCAGCCGCATGCGCTGCGATTTTATACGCGATTACGCCCTCACGCACGTCCTCGAGGGTGGGGAGCGAAAGATGCTCCTTGGGAGTGACGTAGCAGATCATGGCCGTGCCCAGGCGACCGATTATGGCTGCGCCGATGGCCGAGGTGATGTGGTCATAGCCGGGAGCGATGTCGGTGGTAATGGGGCCGAGCGTGTAGAAAGGCGCCTGGTGGCACACGCGCTCCTGGCGTTCCATATTCTCTTTGATTTTTTGCATAGGCACGTGGCCCGGGCCTTCGATCAGCACCTGCACGCCGTGAGCCCAGGCGCGCTCGGTGAGTTCGCCGAGCACGTCAAGTTCGAGGAACTGGGCTTCGTCATTAGCGTCGTTGGTTGAACCTGGACGCATGCCGTCGCCAAGCGAGATGGCCACGTCGTAGCGGGCGAGAATCTCGCAAATCTCGTCGAAATGCTCATACAGGAAACTTTCCTGGCCGTGGTTGACAGCCCACTGCACCATAATTGAGCCTCCTCGCGATACACAGCCTGTCAGGCGCTTGCTGATGAGTTCAGCATGCTTGCGCAGCGCGCCGGCGTGGATGGTGAAATAGTCAACTCCCTGCTCGGCCTGCTCGATGAGGGTGTCGCGATAGATCTCCCACGTGAGTTTGTCCACATTGCCGTGGACTTTTTCAAGCGCCTGGTAGATAGGCACAGTGCCGACGGGCACGGGGCAATTGCGGATAATCCACTCGCGTGTTGCGTGGATGTTGTCGCCGGTGCTGAGATCCATCAGAGTATCGCCGCCCCAGTAGCAGCTCCACACAGCCTTGGCCACTTCCTCCTCGATGCCCGACGAAAGAGCCGAATTGCCGATGTTAGTGTTGAGTTTCACTGCAAAGCCCTTGCCAATAATCATAGGCTCAGCCTCGGGATGATTGGGGTTTGCTGGGATAACAGCACGTCCGGCTGCAACCTCCTGCCTGACGAATTCAGGAGTGATGTGCGACGGGATGCCGCGCTCTGCATTGTCGAGGTTTTCACGGATGGCCACGTACTCCATCTCGGCGGTGATTACGCCTGCGCGGGCATAGTCCATCTGAGTGCAACGCACACCCTCCTTGGCGCGGCGCGGGGCGTGACGCTTGGGGAAACGGATGGCGTCAAGGCTACTGTCCTCAAGCCGCTGGCGGCCGTATTCGCTGGTGATTTCGGGGAGCACTTCGGTGTCGCCGCGCTGCTCAATCCATTGCTCACGCAGGCGCGGAATGCCCTCGTTGACATTGATTTTCACTGCTGGATCAGTGTACACGCCGCTGGTGTCATATACAGTGACGGGCTCGTTGGGTGTCTCAATCCTCTTGCCGTCAACAATTTTAACGGTAGGATATTGGCTAATGCGGCGCATGGCCACCTTGATCGGGTGGAGCTTGCCGTCAACGTATATCTTTTTTGAATTGGGGTATGACGAAACGTCGATATTTTGTATCTGCATGGTGTTAAGATTTAGTTGAGGAACGAAGTGAGAGGGCTGGTAGCCACGGCTTGCGATGATGTGGCGCCAAGCCCAGCCAAATAAGCTTTGCGGCCTGCAATCGTGGCAAGGCGGAAGGCGTCGGCCATCTCCACGGGATTGCCTGCAACGGCTATGGCGGTGTTGACAAGCACGGCATCCGCGCCCATCTCCATAGCATCGGCAGCGTGCGAGGGAGCGCCCAGGCCTGCATCAACGACAACGGGCACCTGACTCTGCTCTATGATTATTTCCAAGAAATCCCTGGTGCGAAGGCCCTTATTCGTACCGATTGGGGCGGCCAAGGGCATTACGGCAGATGCGCCAACCTCCTCGAGTCGCTTGCAGAGCACGGGGTCGGCTTGGATATATGGAAGCACGACGAATCCGTCCTTAGCCAACTCTTCGGTGGCGGCGAGTGTCTCGATGGGGTCGGGCATAAGGTACTTGGGATCTGGGTGAATTTCAAGCTTGATGAAATTGGTACCAAACACTTCGCGGCTCATCTGTGCGGCGAGCACGGCCTCTTTGGCGTTGCGAGTGCCCGAGGTGTTGGGTAGAAACTGCACATGGTCGCGGTTGATGTGGGTGAGCATGTCGTCGGTGGCCTCGCGCATCATGTTGACCCTCTTGAGGGCCACGGTCATCATCTTCGACTTGGCTGCGAGAATGGCCTCGAGCATGACGTCGGGCGACGACACTATGCCGGTGGCGACAGGCAGGCGGCTTGCACACG
>CAMWUM010000208.1 GCA_947177435.1 uncultured Muribaculaceae bacterium | reverse complement strand
ACACTACTGCACCATGCTCCATCTGCATAAGTTTAGTCGGACCGGTAGCCGCATCAGCCTCAAACCCCGAGCCCGGAAGTGCCCAATAGGTCATAGCCACAGGGAACGATATGAGCAGGAAGACACGACCGACAAGAGCAGGGTTGAAGATATTGCAGCCCAAGCCGCCGAAAGCCATCTTGCCAATGCCAATGGCAACGACCGAACCAAAAATCGCCATCCACCAAGGCAAAACCGAGGGCAAGTTCATGGCCAGCAACAAGCCGGTGAGAAGCGCGGCTACAAGCGAAGCGCGACTGACACGGCGAAGCATAAACTTGGCTATCAGCCATTCGCAAGCCACACATGACACTGCACATACAGCGGCCACGAGCATGGCAGGCAGGCCGAAGTAATAGAAAGAGCAAAGCAGGGCCGGGCACAAGGCAATGATTACGTGCCACATGCACATCTCGGCCGACCTGGTTTGTCGAATATGGGGAGAATTTCGTTGTATCAACTTCATTTTGCGCGGATTTTAAACTTGCATAGGCGGATATAGTCGAGGATAGGACGCGCCGACGGACACGAATAGCTGCACGAACCGCACTCGATGCAGTCGAGCGCGCCGGCCTGCTTCGCTTCGGCAATAAGCCCGTGGCGACCGTAAGATTCGAGCAAGAACGGCTGCAGCCCCATCGGACATGCCTGCTGGCACGAGCCGCACCGGATGCATGGCTCGACATTGGCATGCACATGCCTGACCGAAATAATGCCGGAAACGCCCTTGGTCAAGGGGCCGTAGATATTTGAGATGGAGCGCCCCATCATAGGGCCGCCGTTAATCAGGTCAATTTCACCATCAATGGCGTCAAAGTCGTAGCGGCCATCCTTGTCATAAGCCTTGATGACCTCGCCAACGCTTATGCCGATTGGCAGTAGGAAATTGCCCAAGCCCTCGATAGTAACAACACGCTCGATCAAAGGCTCGCCAAGGGCAACGGCACGGTATACGGCGCGTGCCGTGCCTACATTATTTACTACGCATCCCACGCTGATGGGCAGGCATCCCGAAGGTATCTCCCTGCCAGTCACCGCATAAACGAGCATCTTCTCGCCGCCCTGCGGATACTTCGCTTTGAGCGCCACCACCTCAATACCAGGTTCAGAAGCGCAGGCTTCTGACAAGGCCTTGATGGCATGCGGCTTGTTATCCTCAATGCCAATCACAGCGCGGTTGATGCGCAATGCCTTGAGCATCAACTTTATTCCGCCCACTATTTCGTCGGCATGCATGCGCATCACTGCATCGTCACATGTCAGCCTCGGCTCACATTCGCATCCATCAATCACGAGCAACTTGGCCTTGTCGCCTGCCGAAGAGAGTTTCACGGCCGCAGGGAACGTGGCGCCTCCGAGGCCGACAACGCCGCAGTTGGCTATCTGGCCGATTATATCCTCGGGAGATATGTTGTCAGTGTTGCGAATTTCCTCTGCATCAATCGCCTTCATATCAGCCACGTAGTCATCGTCAGAAGCAGAAATGACAACGGCCTGTGCATAACGGCCCTCAAGCGTAAGAGCTGGGCCAACGGACTTGACAGTCCCGGAAATCGAAGCGTGCACGGGAGCCGAGATAAATCCGGAGGCCTCGGCAATCTTTTGGCCTCGAACCACATGGTCGCCCTTGGCCACAACGGGCACAGCCTCTGCGCCGGCATGCTGCTTAAGCAAAATCGTCACTTCGCGTGGCAATTCAGGCCTAATTATCACACCAGCGGGCGTTTCCTTTGACTGCGGCGGATGTATGCCGCCTATTTTAAAAGTCAACTTTTTCATCATCGTCAGCATTGGCGGCGGATGGCATGCGTGGGGCAAAGGTCGATGCACTTGCCGCAGGCCTCGCATTTTGATTGATCTATATAAGCGTGATTGTCAACAATCTGTATCGCTCCACAGGGGCAAGCCTTAACGCATTTACCGCAGGCGATGCATGCCACCGAGCACTGCTTGCGGGCCACTGCGCCCTTCATGCAGTTGGAGCAAGCCACCGTGTACCTCACTCCGGCCGGTATAACCTCGATGATATGGCGAGGACAGGCAACAACGCACTGGCCGCAGCCCGCGCACCGCGAGAGGTCGACAACCGGGAGCGCCGTCTCATCAGAAATGGCAATAGCGGAAAATTGGCAGACGCGCACGCAGTCGCCGCATCCCAGGCACGCGTCCTGGCATTCATAATCACCGGCCTGCATGGCCTTGATCGAGCAAACAGACGGTCCCTGGTACACCGCTCCGCCCGGCGTTTTCGTTTCAGGCGTACCGGCGCACTTCACAGTTGCCACCTTGGCAGTGGCGGCCGATGAGTCGACGCCTAATATTCCGGCAATCTTCGCCATCACTTGCTCGCCGCCCACAGGACAATAGAGGCCCGACAGAGAGCCGGCCTTAACGCAGCACTCCGCGAAATCACGGCAGCCCTTGCATCCGCAGCCGCCACAGTTGGCCCCGGGCAATTCCTCCTCGATGAGAGCCACGCGAGAATCCTCGTCGACGTGGAACTTCTTCGCTACAAGGAACAGAACCACCGACCCCACGGCTCCAATGCCGCCCAAAAGCGCAGTCGATGCTATAATAGACATATGTTCATGGGTTTTATCACAATAATTTCTCAATGCGGAATCGCACCTTGCGGCCAACCGTAAGACCGACTATAGCGTACCAAACAGCCAGAGTGCCCAACGGCGCCAAGCCGCAAGCCCACTGGGGCAGCCCCAGAAGCGCGCAAGCCACGAGCACAGCCACAAGCAGCGCCAGCGGAACGGCCACAAGCAACAGGATGGCACGCGAGCGCAAGGGAGCGTTGGCACTGAGCAAGACCTTTGCTCCAGGCTCTGCGCCGGCAACCGGAGCCACCTTCACCTCGACAGGCCGAGAGCAAAAAGCGGCAATGACGCATCCGGCGCATTCGTCAACGCCTGCGCCCATTCTGACGACAACGTCGCCATCGTCTATACTTACGATTTCTCCTTGGTGCTCCACCACAAAAAATTCACAGCTTTTCCACCGCAAAATTACAACAAAAATCGTCTAAAAAGAAATATTTTCGCCACAATATTGAAAATAAATTCGTAACTTTGCGCAAATATTCGTAAAGAGAAATGATTAATCGCGGTCTTATAAGAATAAAAGTGGTGCAGATGCTTTATTCGTATCTGCTCACCCGCAGCGAGTTCAAGATCAACTCCGCCCCGGAGACCGCCTCACGCGACAAGCGCTACGCCTGGCGTACCTACGTTGACATGCTTATGCTCATGCTCGAGCTTTCGGGCTATTCAGTCAAAACCGGGCAGAAGCCCCCGCAGCTGCTGATTGACCGCAAACTGGCATCCAACGGAGTGGCCAAAGCTCTTATGGCCAACGACGAAGTGAAATCGCTCATCCTCCGCGACTATTCGCAGGTGGGCATCTTCGACCCCATCCTGCAAAAGCTTGTCGACAAGATCGAAGCATCGAAAATCTTTGTCGACTACAGCAAGAAGCAGAAAAAGACACTGGCCGACGATGTACAGCTCTGGACGGTATTATTGGAGACACTATTCAGCAACGACTCCGAAATCATCGGCATTCTCCGCGCGCAAGGCGACTTTTCGCATCAGGGCTACCTGTCTGGCATACGCGACCTGTGCATGACCTTGCGTTCGTACGTCGACTCACGCGAACTATATCTTAAAGCCAAGGCTGACCTCGAGACATCTCTCAACAAGGCTTATGAACTGTACCTCAGCCTTTTCGCCCTCATCCTCGACCTCACCGCCGAGCAGGAGCGACGCATCGAGCAGGCCAAGTCGAAGCATCTGGCGTCCTCGGCTGACCTCAACCCCAATACCCGCCTGATTGACAACGATCTGGTGGTTTATCTCAACAGCAACGAGTCACTCGAGGAGAAGTTCAAAGAATACAAGGTGCAGCGCAACATGCCGGGGTCGCCCCTGCTCAAGACACTGCTTGACCAGATCCTCGAGTCAGAGATATATCAGAACTACATCAATTCAGACGAGCGCGGACTGAAAGCCGACACCGAATTCTGGCGCGACATCATGCGCACCGTCATCCTCCCCTCCGACGCACTGGCCGAGGAGATGGAAGACAAGTCGGTGTACTGGAACGATGACCTGCAGATCATGGGCACCTTCGCCCTCAAGACCCTCCGCCAAATCGCGCAGAGCGAGGGAGAGGAGATCGGCATGCTCAACAAGTTCAAGGACGAAGAAGATGAAAAGTTCGGACCCGAACTCTTCGCCCTGGCC
>CAMWUM010000207.1 GCA_947177435.1 uncultured Muribaculaceae bacterium | reverse complement strand
CTTCTGTGCAGTATGACGCGAAGACCCAGTAATGAATATGTCAGGTTGTCTTTTTCCATCGCTTACATTATAGATACGAAAAACGTGTCAAAACGCAACAAGGGGATTTTGTGGTTACGGGGATTATTTGTAATTTTGCATTAAATATAGGATTACATGACTTTTGAAGAGATATTGACCAACGATGACGTGCTCGACGGCCTGTGGAACATGCACTTCGACGTATGCACGCCTATCCAAGAACTTTCCATGCCTCTGGTGCTCGAGGGGCGCGACCTGATGGCCTGCGCGCAGACCGGCACGGGCAAGACTGCCGCGTATCTGCTGCCCGTGATCAACATGCTGGCCGATGGCGGGTACCCCGACGATGCAGTCAACTGCCTGGTGATGGCCCCCACGCGCGAGCTCGCCCAGCAAATCGACCGCCAGCTGCAGGGATTCGCTTACTTCATGCCTGTCAGTGGTATGGCCATATATGGCGGCACCGATGGCGATACGTTCGCCCGCGAACGCCGCAGCCTCAAGATGGGTGCGGATGTGGTGATAGCCACTCCGGGGCGCTTGATTTCGCATCTCAACATGGGTGGAGTCGACCTGTCGAAGGTATCGTTCTTTATCCTCGACGAGGCTGACCGCATGCTCGACATGGGATTTTTCGACGACATCATGCAGATTGCCTCGCGTCTGCCCAAGGAGCGCCAGACGCTCATGTTTTCGGCCACGATGCCGCCCAAGATTCAGCAATTGGCCGCCAAGTTGCTCCGCGACCCGGCCGAGGTGAAGATTGCCGTGTCGAAGCCTGCCGAGAAGATCAAGCAGTCGGCATACGTATGCTACGAGGCCCAGAAGCTGCCGTTGCTCAAGCGCATATTTAAGGAGACGGAGCCAGAGCGTGTAATCGTATTCTCTTCGTCCAAGCTGAAAGTAAGGACTTTGACTCGCCAACTCAAAGGCGGACGCTTCAAGGTGGCCGAGATGCACTCTGACCTCGACCAGGAGCAGCGCGACCAGGCCATGCTCGACTTCAAAGCCGGCAAGGTGCAGGTGATGGTGGCAACTGATATCCTGGCCCGTGGCATTGATATCGACGACATACAGATGGTGGTTAACTATGACGTGCCCCGCGAGGCTGAGGACTATGTGCACCGCATTGGCCGTACCGCTCGCGCCAACCGTGACGGTTGCTCGGTGACTTTCGTTTCGCCCGATGAGATGTTTAAGATGAAGCGCATCGAGAAGCTGCTGGAGAAGGAGGTGCCCCGTGAAGCCATCCCTGCCGATTTGGGTGAGGCCCCGACCGACGCCGAGGCTTCTGACGAGCGCCGAGGTCGCGGCGGCAAGCCCAGGCGGAGCAATGACCGCCGCCGCAAGCCCGCTGGCAAGAAGCCGCAGGCGAAAGCAAACCAGCAGCCGCAAGCGGCTGCCCCTGAAACGGCACAAGCTCCTGCTTCTGAGACGCAAGCCCCGACTGCTGAGGCCCAAGCCGAAGCCAAGCCCAAGAAACGCCGCAATCATCGCCACCCGCGCCGCAAAAAGCCGGCAGGCGATGCTCCGCAGTCAGAGCAAAAGCAAGAATAACAAATGTCCCCGCCTTGGCGGGGACATTTGTTATTTATTGTCAGCTGAGCTTGTGGATGACAAGGCCCGAGCGAAGCTTGGGCTCAAACCAAGTGGTCTTCGGAGGCATGATGTTGCCGGTGTCGGCGATGTCCATCAATTGCTGCATCGATACGGGGTAGAGGGCCAGCGCGGCTGCCATCTCGCCAGAGTCGACGCGGCGCTTGAGTTCGTCAAGGCCGCGGATGCCGCCGACGAAGTCGATGCGCTTGCTGGTGCGTAGGTCGGTGATGTCGAGGATGTCACGCAGGATGAGGTCAGACGATATGGTGACATCGAGCACGCCGATGGGGTCGCTGTCGTCATAGGTGCCTTCGCGTGCGGTGAGTGAGTACCAGCGGCCGGCGAGGTAAAGCGAGAAGTTGTGCAATTTCTCGGGGCGGTAAGGCATGGTGCCCATCTCCTTTACGATGAAGTTGTGTTCGAGTTTCTCGAGAAATTCGGCGGGGGAGAGGCCGTTGAGATCCTTGACCACGCGGTTGTAGTCGATGATTTTGAGGTGAGAGGCGGGGAAGGCCACGGCCAGGAAGTAGTTGTACTCCTCGTCGCCCTTGTGAGCCGGGTTGGCCTTGGCCTTTTCGTTGCCTACAAGTGCGGCGGCGGCGGTGCGGTGGTGGCCGTCGGCGATGTAGAGGGCGGGTATCTTGGCAAACTCTTCGGTGATGCGGTCGTTAAGGGCGGGGTCTACCACCCAGAACGTATGGCCGAATCCGTCGGGGGCCACGAAATCATATTCGGGTTCGCCTGCGGTGACGGTCTTTATTATCTCCTCGAGGGCTTCGTTGTCGGGGAATGCGAAGAAAACGGGCTCAACGTTGGCGTCGTTGCAGCGCACGTGCTTCATGCGGTCCTCCTCCTTGTCCTTGCGGGTGAGTTCGTGCTTCTTGATTTTGCCGCTCATGTAGTCATCGACGTATGCGGCGATGACCAGGCCGTACTGCGTGCGGCCGTCCATCGTCTGGGCGTAGATGTAATAGTGGTCGCGGGCATCCTGCACGAGCCAGCCGCGCTGCTGGAACATGTTGAAGTTGTCGACGGCTTTGTCGTACACTTTCGGGTCGTGTTCGTCGGTGCCGGGCTCGAAGTCGATTTCGGGCTTTATGATGTGGTACAGCGATTTGTCATTGCCTTCGGCCTCGGCGCGGGCCTCGGCGCTGTTGAGTACGTCATAGGGACGGCTGGCCACCTCGGTGACCATTTCTTTCGGCGGGCGTATGCCCTTGAACGGTTTGACGATTGCCATGGTATTAGGAGAAATGGAGAATGTATAATTTGCTTGTAGGGACATGGCTTTGCCATGTCAGGTACGTAAAGGCTAACATCGCAAAGCGATGTCCCTACATTGGCATTATGTTAGCGTACGATGGTCTGAGTGCGGTCTGGGCCGACGCTGACGATGGCGATGGGTGTTTCAAGTTCTTTCTCGAGGAAGTCGACGTAGTTTTTGAATGCCTGGGGCAGCTCGTCGTATGTCTTGGCCTCGGTCATCTGGGTCTTCCAGCCGGGAATGGTGACGTATACGGGTTCGATCGTTTCCTCTTCGATGGAGTAGGGGAACTCGGTGACGGTTTCGCCGTTGATCTTGTAAGCCACGCAGGCCTTGATTTCGTCGAAGCCATCGAGTACGTCGCTCTTCATCATAATGAGCTTGGTGACGCCGTTGAGCATGATGGCGTATTTGAGGGCTACGAGGTCGATCCAGCCGCAGCGACGTTCGCGTCCGGTGACTGCGCCGTATTCGTGGCCGATGGCGCGGATGGTCTTGCCGGTCTCGTCAAAGAGTTCGGTGGGGAAGGGGCCGCTGCCCACGCGGGTGCAGTATGCCTTGAAGATGCCGTATACGTCGCCGATGCGCGAGGGGGCTACGCCGAGGCCAACGCATGCGCCGGCGGTGATGGTGTTGCTTGATGTGACAAAAGGATACGAGCCGAAGTCGATGTCGAGCATAGTGCCCTGGGCGCCTTCGCACAGCACCTTCTTGCCGTCTTTGAGGGCGTGGTTGATGGCGTGCTCGCTGTCGATGATATCAAACTCCTTGAGGTAATTGATGGCATCGAGCCACTTGGCCTCAAGCTCGGCGATTTCAGGCTTCTCGCCCATCGCCTCGAGCATGGCCAGATGGCGGTCGCGCGCTGCTGCGTATTTGGCCTCGAAGTTGTGGAGGGTGTCGCCCAGGCGCAAGCCGTTGCGCGAGATTTTGTCAGTGTAAGTCGGACCGATGCCCTTGCCGGTGGTGCCGATCTTGCCGGCTGCCTTGGCCTTTTCGTTGGCAGCGTCGAGCAGGCGGTGGGTGGGCAGGATCAAGTGCGCTTTCTTTGAGAGCTTGAGCTTGCCCTTGATGTCGACGCCGCTGGCTTCGAGGGCCTTGGCCTCCTCCATAAAGAGCACGGGGTCAAGCACCACGCCGTTGCCTATGATGTTAATGGTGTTGTCTTGGAAAATGCCTGAGGGAATCGAGCGGAGCACGTATTTCTTGCCGTCGAACTCGAGGGTGTGGCCGGCGTTGGGGCCGCCCTGGAAGCGAGCCACGACGTCATAGGCCGGGGTGAGCACGTCCACCACCTTGCCTTTGCCCTCGTCGCCCCACTGCAGGCCTAAAAGAACATCAACTTTCATTGAGATTTGATATAAATTAGTTACCTGCAAAATTAACAATAATTTTTGAATTTACCAAAAAAAGGCGGCGCCTTTGTG
>CAMWUM010000206.1 GCA_947177435.1 uncultured Muribaculaceae bacterium | reverse complement strand
ATATACTTTTGTCGTTCAATTATCTTCATAACGCAAAGATAGCGAATTTTGTTAATCGTACAAAACAAAAATCAATAAAATACGATTTTATTAGGTACGATTAACAAAATTACAATTGGAGCGGCGAAAAAAAACGGCAGCCCGGTTGGGGGCTGCCGTTGGATATTTGTGATGCTGGTGATTGTCAATTGTATTCTTTGACGAAGTCGGGGCCTTTGCACACTACGTTGACGTGGTATGGTATGGTTACTGCCTCCGAAGCGCCTTGCGGACGCATAGATACCGTGCAGGTGAAGTTGAGGGTCATGTTGTTGCAGGCGTCGGTCGAGCAATAGAAGTCGGTGATAGGATAGCTGGGATTTGGTGTCTCGGTACCATCGCTGCCAACCACCACGGGCTCGGGGATAGACGAGATGCTAAGTTTGTAAAGGCCGTCCTTGGTCACCTGGTAAGGAATGTTCTTGAATCGCATGTTCATAGCAGGCATGCGGTCGTTAAACTTTGCGCCGGCAATAGAAAGTTCAGCCACACTCTTCGCGGGGTCGAATGTGAAGATATAGTAGGTCTGATCCTCGGCATTGATCTTGTCGGGATCCTGCACATAGTCAGGCTGGCCGGGAGCCGTAACGGTGGTGGTGCCGCCGTTGATCAAGGCTGTCGGCATCGACACAATGTATTGGCCTCCAATCGAGTAAGACATGCGTACGAAAGGCATGTACTGGCTGCCGATGTAACGCTGATAGATCCAAAGACTGATGTTGTCGAAAGTCGGAGCGGGCAACTGGGATACAGGAGTTACATTCATTGCCTCAATCACCTGCCAGCCCATCGAATTTTTTTTCCAGGAAATATCCTTGAAGGTCATCGATGTGAATTTCTGTCCGTTGACGCTCAGGCCTTCGATGGTGACATCGGCCTTCATATCGTCATAGTTGAGATCGATGGTGTAACCCACGCCATTGCAATAGGCCACCTCGGTGCCATAGCTGTCAAACGACGTGTTGAGGTATCCCGGCAACGTCTGCGTGGTTTTGTTTTCGCCATTCTTCATGCAGGAAGTCAGGCAGATGGCCGCAGCCGCGGCACAAAAATACAAGATTTTGGAAAATTTCATTTATGTTAGGTATTTGTTTTCACAGCGCAAATATAGTCATAAAAAAGGAACCGCACGGCATCGTTGCGGCTTTTTAGCTTAAATACCGCAGATGGCTATAATTTTTTGCTATTCGCCAAGCTGCAGCAGCGACTGGTAAAAATTATCGACTTCAGCCTCGGGATTGATGCCGCGGGCCTTTTCGAGCAGCGCCTCAGTCTCGTCGCCCAGACCAAGCTTCTGGTTGTTGGCGGCGGCGAGCATCAGCAATTCCTGAGCCATTTCCGGCGCGAGGGTCGAAAACAGTTGGTCATTGCCGGTCAGCACGCTCAGAAATGCAAGCGACTTGGAGTACTCCCCTTTCTTGAAATAAATCATAGCGATGCGGTCGGTGCCAATGCCTACGGTCTCCATATCCGCAGTCTCAGGATCGGAAGCAATGCTTACAGCTTCGGCGTAGAATGGCAACGCCTTCTCTTCCATGCCGGCCTGCGAAAGGGCCTCTCCAAGCAGAATCATCAACTGGGAATTTTTCGGGTCAATACCCATTGCCTCCGAGCCGAACTGGATGGCACCCTGCGGCTGCTCGGCCAGCAGGAAGATGCGCATAGCCTTGCAATAGGCATCGACTGCAGCTGCCGGATCTTCGGCACCATAAAGACGAGCTATTGCCACGTAAGGGCGGGCGAACATAGGATTGAGCTCGGCGCTCTTGGAGTATGCTTCGATGGCCTTTTCAGTGGCGGAGCATCGCGTCTGAATTTCGCCAAGGGTGTACCATGCTTGGTAGTCTTCGGGGCACTTTTCAAGGTAAGCCTCCATGCGCGTGATGGCCTCGTCGGCCCGCCCGCTTTCGGCCAAGGCCTTGCAGTAGTTTTCCTCCAAATCATCAATATCAGCGCCGGCATCGATTAGTTGCTGCACCAGGGTGGTCACTTGCTCCCAGTTGTGGGCGTTGTAAGCCGAGACTATCTGGGTGTACAGTTGATTGCTCAACTCCTCGGGAGAGACGCCTCCGGCCGGAGCGGCACACCATGCAGCGCCCAGCGCCATGGCTGTCAGTAATATCTTTTTCATTTGAGTATCTATATGTTACAAGTTGAGTCTGATTGTTGCGCCAGCACTCCATGGCCGCGCGCGCTGCACAAAGGCGTTGCCAATCGACACAAAATAGAACGTGTCGTAACGCGTCGAGGTGAGGTTTTCGCCCCACAGGCGCAGGCTCCAGCGGTCACGCTCCAGGGCGACAGATGCGCCAAGCGTGGCATAGAACGGCTGCTCTACGGTGTTGGCCTCATCCCAGTAAATATTGCCTATACCTCGCACGCTTACGCAGGCTTGGGGACGGCAACCGAGCACCTTAAAGGGCAAGTCGTAAGTGGCCGAAGCAAATGCGGTGTTGGCAGGCGCGTAAGGCAGGCGCTTGCCGCGAAAGTCGCTCTGGCCGTTGTTGTATTTGCGGAATGTGGCGTGGGTGTATCCGTAACTTGCTCGCAGCGACAAGCCATCAGCCACGCGCCACTGGGCGGTAGCCTCTACGCCGCACGAGTTGGTGCGCCCGGCATTTGTCATTATTCGACCGGTGGTAAGGCCTGACGGGAAGGTGGTGAGTTGCTGGTCGAGGCAGATGATATAAAACAGCGTGCCGGTCAAATCAAGCCGGCCGCCGAGGGTAGCCCACTTGGCACCAAACTCAAAGTTCCAACTCTTTTCCGGATCATACCCTACAATCTTATCCACATCATAACCCATAGACAGACCCATCAAGGCCATAATGCGCTGCTGGAGCACGTCGCTGAACATCTGGCTGTTAAACCCACCGGCCTTATATCCCTTGGCTATGTTGAGGTAGACTCGAGCATCGGGATTAATGGAATAGCCTACCGCCAGTTTGGGCAGCAGCTGGCCGAAATGGCGGCGCAGGCGTCCGCCGTCGTCGATGTCAAGCGGATTGTGACGATACACCTCACGGCTGCCGTCGGGGAGGACGTGCCAAGTGGTGTAACCGGTGCGGCAGTGGCTGCGGTAGTCAAGCGTAACCCATTCAAGGTCCCAACGCAGACCCAGTTCGAAATCCCAGTTTCCCCATTCGTAATGGCTCTGGTGATAGAGGGCGAAGCCGCGGTCATAGTTCTCAAACTCACTGCCAAGCACAAACTTACGCTCGTCCCACGATATGGGATATGAGGGATTCATCTGATTGGGCTTGGCCTCAATAAGATTTTTGATGCCATCGTCCTTGAATGTGACGGGGGCGTGCATATCCAGATTCTTGTAAAAGGCAAACGCGCCGACGAGCCAGTCGTATGCGCCTCGGCGACCTTTGGCATAGATATCCTCGGTGACAGTCCACTCTTTGCTCTTCTGCGTCAGGGTAAAATAGTCGAGGGGCATGAAGTCCTGGTCGAGAGTTACGTTGTCGTCGAGGTATTGCGCCGATGTCTGCGACGTGACAGTCAGGCCGTCGCCTACCCATGTGGCTGTGAGGCCGTCGGCAAACGAAAACCTGTGGTAAAAGCAAGTGTCGTTGTACGCAATTTGCCCAGTAGCCACGCTGGCGTAGGGGTATCCCCCTTGACGCGCGATTTGGGCAGAGGCAGTGTTAGTGAGTGTCAGACGGTGCGACGGCCTAAGGGCTAGCTTCCACCTCACAGCCCCCTGCTTCTCGTGGTCGAGGCGCTTTCCGTCATATTCGTTGCGGAAAAAGCCATCGCTCGTGGTGAAATATGCCGAAAGAGATGTGGCTGCCTTGGGCGACAATTGGCCATACCAGCCTGCGCCGACCTTGACGGAATTAAAACGCCCGTACTCGGCCATGAAGCGCCAACCCTTGGCTCGCCACGGCGACAAGGTGTGGATATTTACTTGACCGCACATGGTGTTGCGGCCGTTGAGAATCGACTGCGCGCCACGGAATATCTCGATGCGGTCGATGTCAAGTAGGTCGAAATCGTAATTGTTCTTGTTCAGAATGGGTACGCCGTCTACGCTGAGACCAACCACAGGCTGGTCGATGCGCGCGCCGAGGCCACGCACGTAGATTGACGATGTCATGTGCGAACCGTAGTCCGGGATGTAAAAATTGGGCACAATCTCGCTCATGCCGCGCATCGTTGCGATGCCCAGACGCTCAGCGTAGGCGCCGCTGGCAGTGGTCACTGCAGCCATCTCCGCGCTGGCGTTCTGCTTGGCCTCCACCTGGATTTCACGCAAATGCATCTCAGGCAAAGTGTCGGTCTGGGC
>CAMWUM010000205.1 GCA_947177435.1 uncultured Muribaculaceae bacterium | reverse complement strand
GTGGGCTCGGAGATGTGTATAATATACATTCACAGCTTTCAGACAGTAGAACAGGAGAAACAGGAGGGGTGGGGATTTGGCAGAGGTTTATTTTTGAGACAGGAGAACAGGAGGGCGGGGTTAGGTGTAGAGGAAGCGCTTGATGGAGCGCTTGGGGGTCTTTTCGAATTCTTGGGGGACGACTTGGATGCGCTCGACTTGCTCGTAGGGGGCTACGAGCTTGTTGAGGTCGCGCAGGATGGTGTCGTTCATCAGTTTTTGGGTTTGGTCGAGGGTGAGGCCGCTTTGGTCCATCTGCTCGGTGTCGGGATAGACGAGGGCCGTTAGGCGTCCGCCGCGGTCTACGATGAGGCTCTCGGCCACATATGGCATGTTGTTGAGTTTGGCCTCGATTTCCTCGGGGTAGATGTTTTGGCCGTTAGCGCTGAGTATCATTGTTTTGTAGCGGCCTCGGATGAAGATGGTCTGTCCGTCGTCTCCGCCGAGGTAACCCATGTCGCCGGTGTGGAGCCAGCCGTCGGGCTCGAGCACTTGGGCCGTGGCCTCGGGATTTTTGTAATACCCTTTCATCACGTTGGTGCCCTTGACGAGGATTTCGCCGTTGGCGTCGGCGGCCATTCCCTCGATGCCGACGGTCTTGGCTGTCATGAAGCCGCGCAGGGTGTGGCCCGATGATGTGGGAATGAATTCGCGCCAGGGGGTGTAGCTGATCAGGGGGCCGCACTCGGTCATGCCGTAGCCGACGGTGAACGGGAACTTGATTTTGTGCAGGAACTGTTCGACCTCGGGGTTAAGCGGGGCGCCGCCGACGATTACCTCCTCAAACTCGCCGCCGAATGCCTCAATCAGGCGGTTGCGAATGCGGCTGTACACAGCCATATCGAGCAGCGGCACGGCGAGCACCCACCGCAGGGGCGCGGAGGTGATCATGGGCACGATCATCTTCTTGTATATCTTCTCGAGGATGAGGGGCACGCAGATGATGAGCGAGGGCTTGACCTGCGCGAAGGCTTTGAGCAACACGGCCGGCGTGGGCGTTTTGCCGAGGATGGTGACGTGGCTGCCAACGGCCAGCGGGGTGAGCATGTCGAATGCACAGCCGTAGGCGTGGGCCAGCGGCAGGAACGACAGGGCGCGCGAGCCTTTGTAATGAAGCTTCGACTCGATGCCGAAGGTGACGTTGCCACCGAGGTTGGCGTGGGTGAGCATCACGCCTTTGGAGAATCCGGTGGTGCCGGAGGTGTAGTTAATGATGGCCAGGTCGTCGGGCTGCATCTCGGGGTACGATATGCACTGAGCCGAGAAGCCGCCGGGGTACTGCTTGTTGAGGCGGCGGGTGACGCCCTTGATGGCCGAGGCGAAGGAGATTCGGCGCCCCTCGGGGGCGCGCTCATAGAGCACGGCCTTGCGGTCGAGCGACACAACGGCGCGCACCTTGGGCATCTTTTCGCCCTCCATGTGCTCGAAGATAGAGTCGTTGACAAAGAGCAGTTCGGCATCGCTGTGGTTGACGATGTGCTGAGCGTCGGCGGGGTTGAAGTCGTTGAGGATGGGCACGACCACAGCCCCGTAGGTGAGGGTGGCCATGAATACGGCCACCCACTCGGGGGTATTCTTGCCGAGCAGGGCAATCTTGTCGCCCTTGCAGATGCCGTACGACTTGTAGAGCACGTGGATGCGCGCTATTTTCAGGGCAAACTCACCGTAGGTGACAGTCTTGCCCGACACAAAGTCAGAAAGGGCCGGCAGCTCGTAATTCTCTCGAAACGACTGCTCGTAAATCTTCAGCAACGGGGTCATGGCCTGACGGACTTGCTATTTGGCGGCGTCGATGGCTGCGCAGATCTTGTCGAAGATGCCGTCGATGGAGCCCATGCCGTCGATAGCCTTGTAGCGGCCGGTCTCGGCGTAATAGGCCTTGAGGGGCTGGGTCTGCTTATGGTAGACGGCCAGGCGGCTCTTGATGGTCTGTTCGTTGTCGTCGGCGCGTCCGGTCTCGGCGCCGCGCTTGAGCATGCGGGCGGTGAGCTCGTCATCGGGTACTTCCAGGCCGATTACGGCGGCGATGTTGGTGTCGAGCGTACCGAGCAGACGGTCAAGCTCTTCAGCCTGCGGCAGAGTGCGAGGGAAGCCGTCGAAAATCACGCCGTGCTTGGTTTCGTCCTTGCGGCTTACGAGCAGGTCTTCGAGAATCTTGATCATCAGCTTGTCTGGGATGAGCATGCCCTTGCTGATGTAGCTGTCGGCCACCTTGCCGATGTCGGTGCGTCGGGCGATATGGTCGCGAAGCACATCGCCGGTGGAGATGTGGAACAAGCTATATTTCTGCGCTATCTTAGCGCTTTGCGTACCCTTGCCACTGCCTGGGCCGCCAAAAATCACGAGATTGAGCATGAGAGGGAGGTATTATTGTTCGTCTTTTAGTACGTATATATCACGCAGATTGCGGGCCTTGCCGTCGATGTCGAGGCCATAGCCGATGATAAACTTGTTAGGAATCTCAAAACCCACATAGTCAGGCTTTACAGGGCGCTTGAGAGCGTGGGGTTTGAAGAGCAATGTGGCGATCTTGATGTCAGCCGGGCCCAGGGAGCCCAGGTGAGCCACGAGGTTGTGCATCGTGTGGCCGGTGTCGATGATGTCCTCAACCACAATGACCGTGCGACCTGTTATATCCTCATGCAGACCAAGCACTTCCTTGACGGCACCTGTCGACGAGGTGCCCTCATAGCTTTTCAGACGGATAAACACAATCTCTGCGTCGCCGTCGACGGCACGGAACAGGTCGCTGGCAAAGGGGAACGCGCCGGTGAGGACGCAAACGAAGAGCGGGCACTTGCCGGCGCAGTCGTCGGCTATCTGCTTGCCGAGCTCGGCCACGCGAGCCGCGATCTTATCTTCGGTAATGTAAGGCTCGAACGTGAGCCCGTTGTATGTAACGTCTTTCATGTTTGATTGGCGAAATAATCGACAAAGTTACGAAAAAACCGACAATATCCCCACACTTATCGTCAAATTTTTGCCCACCGGGGCTAATTTTTACGTGAAAGTTGCGAAAATCGACGCTTGCCGCGCAGGTAATAGCCCACCAGGATATCGGGCTGCGAGCCGTCGAGCAGGTCGGCCTGCGGATGAGAGGCGTACCGCACACGCATCTTGGCGAAGTCGCGGTGGGCGCGCCAGATGGCCGATGCGGTCTTGAAATCGAGCGTTGCCACGGCCTTGGCCCACGCCACGGTGTCGAGCAAGCGGCGCGTCAGCAACTTGCGGCTGCGGGTGGCATCGGGCAGGTTTTTGTGCATCATCAGCAGATTGTTGCGGAAGTTGAGGTAGGTCTTGCGCGGATTGGAAGCCGGCAGCGACCCGCCGCCCAGATGATAAACCACGCTGGCCGGCACGGCTGCGATCCCCCACCCCATCAGGTGGATGCGCCAGCACAGGTCAATCTCCTCCATGTGGGCGAAAAAGTCGGCGTCGAGCCCTCCGGCCTCGATGTAAACCTCGCGGCGCACCATCAGCGCGGCCCCGGTGGCCCAGAAAATCGGCATAGGTTCGTCGTACTGACCATGGTCCTCCTCGCAGGTGGCGAAGATGCGCCCGCGGCAGTAGGGGTAACCGTGGCAATCGAGGAAACCGCCGGCGGCGCCAGCGTACTCGAATTTCGTTTTAACAGTGTAACTCAACAACTTGGGCTGGCAGGCGGCCACGTCGGGATGGGCCGTCATGTATTCGGACAGCGGGGCTATCCAGCCCGGAGCCGGGGCGACGTCGGAGTTTAGCAAGATTACAAACTCGCTATCGACCTGCTTGATAGCGCGATTGTAACCCTCGGCAAATCCATAGTTTTTGTCGAAGGCCATGACCTCGACCTCAGGAAACTCGCTTTTGAGCACCGCCAGCGAATCGTCGTCGCTGCCATTGTCGGCCACGATGACGCGGGCCAGCGCGGGGTCGGTGTTGGCTACCACGGCGGGGAGGAACTCACGCAATAGTTTGGCACCGTTCCAGTTAAGTATGATTACCGCTATATTTGGCATAGGCTTCCGTTAAAGTCCATCGTGGCCGGATCGAGGCTGTCGAGGCGGGCATTGACGATGGTATTGGGGACGAGAGGAACGGGCGAAGCCACGTCCACTCGCAGGTAATTATCTGTAAATCCGCTGTAAACGCCTTCCTCCTCGGGATGCTCGATAAGCACCGGGCGCGTCTGGCCTACGAATTGCTCGGAGAAGGCCTGCAACTTGGCGTCGCTCAGGTCGAGCATGATGCGGGCGCGCCGGTTTTTTTCGGCCTGGCTGACCACGCCGTCGATGTCAAGAAAAATAACCATGGAACCATTATACCCTATCCC
>CAMWUM010000204.1 GCA_947177435.1 uncultured Muribaculaceae bacterium | reverse complement strand
GAGGTAGCCACCGAGGCCGCCGAGGGCAATCCAGAGGAGGGGGTTGGAGACGACGGGGAGCTTGCTCCATATCAGCAGGGCTACGACCACGGGGATGGCGGCCGTTTTCCAGTTGATTTTGGCGGCGCGGGCCGAGGTGATGACCGGGGCGATGATGAGGGCTACGACGGCCGGACGTATGCCTTTGAATATGGCCGCGAGCGTCGGATTGTTGTTGATAAGGTCGGGGGTAAGGAAGATGGCTATGGCGAGGATCATAAGGAACGACGGCAATATCGTGCCCAAGGCTGCGCAAACGCTGCCGCGCTTGCCTCGCAGACTGTCGCCAACGGCCACGGCTATGTTGACGGCCAGGATGCCGGGCAAGGATTGGGCCACGGCGAGCAGGTCGAGAAATTCGTCACGCTGTATCCATCCCCTCTTGTCGACAATCTCCCTCTCGATAATAGAGATCATGGCCCATCCACCTCCGAAGGTGAATGAGCCTATCTTAAAGAAAGTTAGGAACAGCTGTAAAAGTAGATGTCGTGACATTAGCCTTTGAGCGCTGCGATGGTGGCCTGGATGTTGGCTATCTTGGAGTTGGCGTCTGCCAGCTTCTTGCGCTCGGTCTCAACCACTGCGGCGGGAGCGTTGTTGACGAAGCGCTCGTTGCTGAGTTTCTTTTCGACCGACTTCTTGAAGCCTTCGAGATAAGCAAGATCCTTAGCGAGCTTCTCGAGCTCGGCGGCGACGTCGATTTGGTCGGCCAAGGGCACCTGCATCTCGGTGGTGCCAACCATGAATGTGGCGGCTGCGGGATCCTTCTCAGCGCCAACGTTGAGCGCCGATAAGTTGGCAAGTTTGACAATGACGCTCTCGTTGGGCACGGCGAACGAGCCAACGATGTTGAGCGTCAGAGCATCCTTCTGCGGCAAGTTCTTCTGAGCGCGAACGCCACGAACGCCAGTGATTATCTCCTTGGCGAGCTCCATATCGGCTATAGCCTTTGCATCGGCTTGCGTGATTTCGGGCAGAGGCGCGTACATGATCGACTCGCCCTCAGCGCGCTGAGCCAGGTGCTGCCACAATTCCTCGGTGATGAACGGCATGAACGGGTGCAGCAAACGAAGCAAGGTGTCGAAGTATGCCAGTGTAGCATCATAGGTAGCCTTGTCGACGGGCTGCTGATAGGCGGGCTTCACCATCTCGAGGTACCACGACGAGAACTCGTCCCAGAAGAGTTTGTAAACGGCCATAAGGGCTTCGTTGAGGCGGAACTTGCCAAACGAATCCTCAACCTCAGCCATCGTCTGGTTGAGCTTTGCGCCGAACCATTCAACTGCCTCCTTGGCGGCCTGCGGCTGAGCGAGCGAGGGGTCAACCTCCCAGCCCTTGACGAGACGGAACGCATTCCAGATCTTGTTGCAGAAATTGCGGCCCTGCTCCACAAGCTTGTCGTCATACATAATATCGTTGCCGGCCGGCGCGGCGAGCATCAAGCCCATGCGCACGCCGTCGGCACCGTACTGAGCGATGAGTTCGAGCGGGTCGGGCGAATTGCCAAGCATCTTCGACATCTTGCGACCGATAGAGTCGCGCACAATGCCGGTAAAGTATACGTTGCTAAAAGGTTTGTCACCTGCGTACTCGTATCCGGCCATAATCATGCGGGCCACCCAGAAGAAGATGATATCGGGGCCTGTGACCAGCGTGGCGGTGGGATAATAGTATTTCATCTCCTCGTTGCCCGGATTGCGGATGCCGTCGAAGAGCGAGATGGGCCATAGCCAGCTCGAGAACCAGGTGTCGAGCGCGTCAGGATCCTGGCGCAGATCCTCGGCCTTGAGGTCGAGGCCACTCTCCTTGCGAGCCTTTTCGAGAGCCTGCTCAGCCGAGGGAGCAACAACGATGCGCTGCTCTTCGCCTACATTATAATAGTACGCGGGTATGCGATGACCCCACCACAACTGGCGGCTGATGCACCAGTCCTGGATGCCTTCAAGCCATATACGGTACGTGGTCTTGTATTTTTCGGGCACGAACTTGATGTAGTCGTCCATTACGGGCCCGAGCGAGATTTCGGCGAAGTGCTTCATGCTGATGAACCATTGGAGCGAAAGCCTGGGCTCGATGGCAGCCTTGGTGCGCTCGCTGCGGCCCACCTTGTTCTCGTAGTCCTCAATCTTCTCCATCAAGCCGGCGGCGGAGAGGTCCTTGACAATCTCCTCGCGCACTGCGAAGCGATCCATGCCAAGGAACTTGCGAGTGTTCTCTGTATCGGCGCCTGCCTCGTTGACGGTAGCGTCCTCGTTGAAAATATCTATGGTCTCAAGATTGTGGGTCTTGCCCAGCATGTAGTCATTCTTATCGTGGGCGGGAGTGACTTTGAGGCAACCGGTGCCGAAGTCAACCTCGACGTAGCGGTCCTCGATTACGGGGATAACTCGGCCAACGAGAGGCACGATCACCTTCTTGCCCTTGAGCCACTGGTTCTTAGGATCCTTGGGATTTATGCACATGGCCGTGTCGCCCATAATGGTCTCAGGGCGCGTGGTAGCCACCACAGCGTAACGGCGGCCATCGGCATCGCGATGCACCACTTCCTCCTCGCTGCCGGTCTCGCCGGTCATGTCGTCGTCGGCCACGTAATACTTAAGGTAATAGAGTTTGGAGTGCTCGTCGCTGTAGATTACCTCGTCGTCGCTGATGGCCGTGCGGTTTTCGGGATCCCAGTTGACCATGCGAAGTCCGCGGTAAATCAACCCCTTGTCATAAAGGTCGCAGAACACCTTGATAACGCTCTCGGAGCGCACCTCGTCCATCGTGAAGGCCGTGCGGCTCCAGTCGCACGAGGCGCCGAGCTTGCGCAATTGCTGCAGGATGATGCCGCCGTGCTTGCGAGTCCACTCCCATGCATGCTCCAAGAACTGTTCGCGGGTAAGGTCGGTCTTTTTGATGCCCTCCTTAGCGAGCTTCTGTATTACCTTAGTCTCGGTCGAGATTGAAGCGTGGTCTGTGCCGGGCACCCATAGGGCATTCTTGCCTTGCTGGCGGGCGCGGCGCACGAGGATGTCCTGGATGGTATTGTTGAGCATGTGGCCCATGTGGAGGATGCCGGTGACGTTTGGCGGCGGGATGACGATGGTGTAAGCGGGGCGCTTGTCGGGCACCGAGCGGAACATGCCGTTCTTGTCCCAATATTCGTACCATTTATCCTCGACCTCGGCCGGGTTGTATTTAGGAGCTAACTCTTTCATCTCAAATATTATTTAATGCTCAAATAAATTTTGCGCAAAGATACGAAAAAAAATCCACACGGCATACACCCATAGCAACAAAAAAATGGTTGGATAATTTGGGAAAAAGCGCTACCTTTGCGCTCTGAAATAAGAAGGTTTCTAAAATATGGACTGGATTAAAGAATTGCTTTGGCCCGGGCACACGTCAATCGCCAGCGCGCTTGTGCTCTATTCGTTTGTCATCGCATTAGGCGTGTGGATTGGCAAATTCAAGATTGGCGGCGTGTCGCTGGGAGTTACGTTTGTGCTCTTTGTTGGCATCCTTGTGGGACACTTCGGCTACATTGTCGACCCGCATATATTAAAGTTCGTGCGCGAACTGGGCCTGATACTCTTCATTTTCTCTATCGGTCTGCAGGTAGGCCCGGGCTTCTTCTCGTCGTTCAAGCAGGGAGGCCTGTTGCTTAACGGCCTGGCCACGTTGGCCATAGTGCTCAACGTTGTGATTGTGCTATGCGTGTTCTACTTTGGCAACGTGCCTGACATATCGGCACTGGTGGGCGTGATGAGCGGAGCCGTGACAAATACCCCGGGCTTGGCCGCCGCCCAGCAGACCGTATCGACCATGGCGGGCGTAGACCCCAACGCCGCCAACACCATGGCCTCAGGCTATGCTGCTGCCTACCCCCTTGGCGTGGTGGGCATTATCGTGGCAATGTTCATCATCAAGGCCATATTTAAGATTAAGACCGGCGACGAAATCAAGGAAATCGAGGAAGAGCAGGAAAACTCGCAGCTCAAGCCATACATCATACAACTCGAGGTTACCAACAAACTCGTAGACGGACGCACACTGCTCGCATTGCACGACGTAATCCCCTGCAACTTCGTGGTGTCAAGGATGATGGAGAAGGACGGCTCGATAGTAATACCCAAGTCGAGTACTGTAATCCACGTGGGCGACAAACTGCTGATTGTGGCCTCGACCCACGATGCCGACAAGTTCTACGCTGTGCTCGGCGAGAAGGTAGACATCAATTGGGACTCCGCCCCTACCCCAGTTTACTCGCGTCGCATTCTGGTTACTAAGACGGAATACAACGGCGTTAAGATTGGTTCTCTGCGTCTGCACAACGG
>CAMWUM010000203.1 GCA_947177435.1 uncultured Muribaculaceae bacterium | reverse complement strand
GCCGTAGAGTCATCGGGCGACGACCGCACCGGCGGCAACAGCGACGGCGGCGACGACGAAACCATCACCGTAGACTTGACAAAGGTTGACCCGAGGATACAAGAGATACTGTTCACCGCCACCATCCACGAGGCAGACGTGCGCCGGCAGAACTTCGGCCAGGTGCGCAACTCCTACATCCGCATCTACAACGCCCTGACCAACGAAGAGATAGCCCGCTACGATCTCGACGAGGACTTTTCGACTGAGACAGCCGTTGAGTTCGGCCGCCTCTATCGACGCAACGGCGAGTGGAAGTTCGAAGCCATGGGCTATGGCTATAAGGGCGGACTCCAAGGCCTGGTAGACAAGTACGTAAGCTAAAAAACCGACAACAATGAGAAGACTCCCCGTATACCTGCTGCTCGACACGTCAGGCTCAATGTTTGGCGAGCCCATCGAGGCAGTGAAGAACGGCGTGCAGGTGCTGGTCAGCACCCTGCGCTCCGACCCCTACGCCCTGGAGACGGCGTACCTGAGCGTGATCACATTCAACAGCACGGCCCAGCAGATCACCCCGCTTACGGAGCTGGCCAGTTTCCAGATGCCCAACATCGAGGCTAGCGGCTGCACCGCGCTCGGCGAAGCCCTGTGGGTGCTCTCCGACTGCGTGAAGCGCGAGGTGGTAAAGACTACACCCGAGGTCAAAGGCGACTGGAAGCCGCTGGTGTTCATCATGACCGACGGCGTGCCCACCGATGATATCAAGCCCGGGCTCGACGCCTTCCGCCAGTGCAAGTTCGGCATGGTGGTGGCCTGCGCCGCCGGACGCGACGCCGACACCAACGTGCTTAAGCAGATCACCGAGTGCGTCGTGTCGCTCGACACGGCCGACTCCGCCACCATCAAATCATTCTTCAAGTGGGTATCGGCCTCAGTCAGCGCCGGCTCGATGAAGGTTGAGGAGACGGGCCGGGAGATGGGCGGAATCAGCGAGCTGCCTCCGCCCCCGCCTGAGGTCAACATCGTGGTCTGAGCCTATGTCAAGACGACTGCCCGTATACCTGCTCATCGACACATCGGGGTCGATGAAGGGCGAGCCCATCGAGTCGGTCAAGGTGGGCATCGAGGCCATGTTCAGCACCCTGCGCTCCGACCCATACGCACTCGATACGGTGAGCATAAGCATCATCACCTTTGACCGCGAGGTCAAGCAGGTGCTCCCGCTCACGCCCATCGACAAGATACAGATGCCCGACATCACCACTCCGGAGAGCGGCCCCACCCACACAGGGGCCGCCCTGGAGATGCTGTGCGAGAGGGTTGACTCCGAGGTGCGCAAGAGCACACCCGACCAAAAAGGCGACTGGATGCCGATCCTATTCCTCATGACCGACGGCAAGCCCTCTGACCTCATGGTCTACAAGGCCGCCGTCGAGAAGGTGAAACAGCGGCACTTCAGCAGCATAGTAGCCCTCGCCGCCGGCCCGAAGGCCAAGACCGACGAATTGCTGCTGCTCACCGATATGGTCTACCAAATTGACACGATGGACGGCACGTCGCTGATGAAGTTTTTCAAGTGGGTGAGCGGCATCATCGAGGAGGGTGGAAAGTCGATCGGAGCCACCGATGACCTTGAGCTCCCTCCCCCGCCAAGCGAGATTAATGTTATAATCTGACCGTCATGGATGACCAAACAACTGGCATGCAGAACCTCGACGCTCTCCCCGTGCGCCTGCCCAATGCCACCCAGGGCAAACCATATTCCCACGCATCGATGCGGCTGCCAAAGACCGAAGGCTGCGAGTTCACCCTGTCGGGACACGAGGACGCTGGCCTGAGCGCACTCCTGACGGAGTGCGAGGATTGTTACGAACTGACCATCGAAGGCACTCCCGCCGAGCCGGGCGACTATGCCATCGTGCTGCAATGCAAGCCCGCTGGCTGGCAGGAGGGCGACCCTCTGGCCGAAAAGCGGATGCTGCTGATGGTCAATCCCAATCCGCGCCTGCTGTGGCGCGACATCCCCACCCCGGAAAACGTGCCTTTCTACAAGCCCGACCGGGACAATGGCGCCATTGCCGCCGACGGAGGCAAGCGTGTAATCGCGGCCAGCCAGCGCGGACGTAGCCACGCCCAGGAGGGAAAGCCGCGCGACGACCACTTCCAACTTTACCACAACCCCGACAGCGGCTGGTACGTACTGGCCGTGGCCGACGGAGCGGGTTCGGCCATTTACTCTCGCCGAGGCTCCGAGATAGCCTGCCACGAGGCCGTGGCCTACTGCAAAAGCCGTCTGACCGACGCGGCTGAGTTTGAGGGCGCCATTGCTGCTTATCAATGCACCGACGACGAGCAGGCCGCTCGCAAGGCCGTGGGCAACCATATCTACTCCATCGTCGGCAACGCCGCTTATCGCGCCCACCGCGCCATTACCGATGAGGCGCAGGTCGTAGAGAGCTCAAAACCAAAGGATTTCGCCACCACGCTCCTGCTAGCCATCTGCAAGAAGTTCGAGTTCGGCTGGTTCATCGCCTCGTTCTGGGTTGGTGACGGCGCCATGTGCATCTACGACCGCGAGGCTCATTCCGTCAGCCTGCTGGGCATCCCCGACGAAGGCGAGTTTTCGGGTCAGACCCGCTTCCTGACCATGCCGGAGATTTTTGCCGACACCGCCTCACTATACCGCCGCCTGCGCTTCGGCATCCGCCCCGACTTCACCGCCCTGATGCTCATGACGGACGGCGTGAGCGACCCGATGTTCGGCACCGAAGCCAACCTAAACAATCCCGACAAGTGGGACCAGATGTGGGACCGCCTACAATCCGGATACCCCGAGGACGGCATCGGAGGAGTCGACCTCGACAGCCCACGGGCCGAAGAGCAGCTGCTCGACTGGCTCGGATTCTGGAGGCCGGGCGAACATGACGACCGCACCATCGCTATACTTTATTGACCATGCCACAAACGATTACCCTCAAAGCCAACGACGGCTCCACCGTACAGTTTGTCGACGAAGTGATCGGCTCGGGAGCTGTGAAGGATGTCTACTTCAGTCCCGACAAGTCATACGTCGTCGGCTTTTTCCGTGAGCCGCAGGACGCTAACGCCAAAGACCGCCTCAACAACATCACAGGCCTCTACCGCGACAAGATTTTCAACGGCCCGGGCGGCGACTACTGGGAAAAACTCTTCCGCTGGCCCACGAAACTCGTCGAGTGGAACGGCAAGCTCGGTGTGGTGGTGCCCACTTACGAGCCCCGCTTCTTCTTCGAGGGCGGAAGGTTCAAGGGCAAGGAGAAAATAGGCAAATGGTTCGCCTCGGCCAAGCTCCGCAACAAGTTTGTAGAGCCCGAGTACAAAGGCACGTGGCTCAGCCACTTCCACATGCTCATACAGATAGCACGCGCGGTCAAGCGCCTGCACGCCGCCGGCCTAGCACACTCCGACCTGTCGTACAACAACGTCTTGGTCGACCCGCGCACCGGCACCGCCTGCGTAATCGATTGCGACGGCCTGGTCGTGCCCGGCAAGTACCCGCCCGAGGTGGTCGGCACACCCGATTTCATCGCCCCCGAGGTGCTCGCCACGCGCTCGCTGCCCAACGGCGACCCCAACAAGAAACTTCCCAGCATACAGACCGACCGCCACGCCCTGGCCGTCATGATCTACATGTACCTGCTCTACCGTCACCCCCTGCGCGGCGGCAAAGTCAACGACCTCGACACCGCCAAGGACGAGGAACTGTCGATGGGCAGCAAAGCACTCTTCATCGAGCATCCCACCGACAAGAGCAACCGCCCCAAACTCGCCAACCTCGCCCCCTCGGAGCTCCCGCAGGGCGACGTCAACAAGCTCCCATACACCATCTGCGGCCCATACCTCAAAGAGCTCTTCGACAAAGCATTCATCGACGGGCTTCACAACCCCTCCCTGCGCCCCACGGCAGATGAATGGCTGACGGCCCTAGTCAAGACCACCGACCTGATGCAGCCGTGCCAGAACCCCAAGTGCCCGGCCAAATGGTTCGTCTTTGACAACTCCACCAAGCCCCGCTGCCCCCACTGCGGCACAGAGTACCACGGCCAGCTGCCCGTCCTCAACCTCTACTACTCGCCCAAGCCCGGCACGTTCAAACCCGAGAACTACCGCCTGATGGTCTACCACCAGCAATCGCTCTACCCCTGGCACGTCAACCGCTTCATTTTCCCCAGCGAAAAACTCACCGACGACGAGAAAAAGCCCGTCGGCGACTTCCATTTCCACAACGGCCGCTGGATCCTCATCAACCGCCGCCTCCCCAACCTCTGGGACAAAGACCTCAACAAAAAAATCGAAATCGGCCAAGCCGTCGAACTCACCGATGGCAAAAAAATCCTCCTCGGCACAAACGACGGCGACCGCCTCCTCCTCGTCCAGCTCGTCCCCAACTAAAACAGGCG
>CAMWUM010000202.1 GCA_947177435.1 uncultured Muribaculaceae bacterium | reverse complement strand
TCGGGCTTTTTCTGACCTTTCGGCTTCTCCACCGACACCGTCTCCTAGCCGAAGCGCGTCAGACCGCCCTCGTCGAGGATGTCGTGTGCCCCGCGCTTGTCCTTCTCGGGTATCTTGCCGTCGGGGTGGAGCGACAGGGGCTTCTCGCCCTGCTTGTTGATGGCGATTACCTCAAATGCGCGTTCGGCGCTGATGGTCACGAGGTTGACGGCCTGCGACTTGTCGGTCGAGTAGGTGATTTCGCGCTTGAATATGTCGGTCTTGAAGTGGAAGTAGGTGCCGTCGGCTGTCTCGAGGCGCACGTCCTTGGGGGGCAGGCGCTTGGCGCTTTCCACGTAGGCGTCGACCTCGAAGTTGAGGCAGCATTTTAGCTTGGCACACTGGCCTGCAAGCTTTTGCGGGTTGAGGCTTATGTCCTGGAATCGCGCGGCGCTGGTGGCCACGGTCATGAAGTTGGTCATCCACGACGAGCAGCACAACGGACGGCCGCAGGGGCCGATGCCGCCGATGCGCCCGGCCTCCTGGCGTGCGCCTATCTGCTTCATCTCGATGCGTATGCGGAAGTTCTCGGCCAGCACCTTGATGAGTTGACGGAAGTCAACTCGCTCGTCGGCAATGTAATAGAATATTGCCTTGGTGCCGTCGCCTTGGTACTCGACGTCGCCTATCTTCATGTGCAGGCCCAGGTCCTCGGCGATCTTGCGGGCGCGGATCATCGTCTCGGTCTCCTTGGCGCATGACTCGCGGTACTTGTCCTCGTCCATCGGCTTGGCCTTGCGGTAGATACGGCGGATTTCCGCGCCGGGCTTGATGTTGGCCTTGCGCATCTGCAGGTTGACCAGCGCGCCCGTAAGGCTTACGCGGCCAATGTCATAGCCAGGTGAGGCCTCGACCACCACCAGGTCGCCGATGTTCAGGTCGAGGTGCGCGGAGTTCTTGTAGAATCCCTTGCGGGTGTTCTTGAACTGCACCTCCACCATATCGGAGTCGGCGTAGCCGCCCGGTATGTCGGCGAGCCAGTTGGTGCAGTGCAGTTTTCCGCGAGTGCAGCCGCACGCCTTCTGGCATTTTTTATCTTGCTCACTCATAAGGCAATGCTTACTTGGCGAAGCTTACGGAGCGGGTCTCGCGGATAACGGTGATCTTCACCTGGCCCGGATATGTCATCTCGTCCTGGATGCGGCGGGCGATTTCGGCCGACAGCTTTTCGGTGTCGGCATCGTCGATCTTGTCGGCGCCTACGATCACGCGCAGCTCGCGGCCGGCCTGGATGGCGTATGTCTTGATTACGCCCGGATATGAGAGGGCCAGTTGCTCCAAGTCGTTGAGCCTCTTGATGTAAGCCTCCACGATTTCGCGGCGTGCGCCGGGGCGTGCGCCAGAGATGGCGTCGCACACCTGCACGATGGGAGCCAGCAGCGAAGTCATCTCCACCTCGTCGTGGTGGGCGCCGATGGCGTTGCAGATTTCGGGCTTCTCCTTGTATTTCTCGGCGAGCTTCATGCCCAGGATTGCGTGCGGCAGTTCGGGTTCGTCGTCAGGCACCTTGCCGATATCGTGCAGCAGGCCTGCGCGGCGCGCCTTCTTGGGGTTGAGGCCAAGCTCGGAAGCCATAATGGCGCAGAGGTTGGCCGTCTCGCGCGAGTGCTGCAGCAGGTTCTGGCCGTAGCTTGAGCGGTACTTCATCTTGCCCACCATGCGTATCAGGTCGGGGTGCAGGCCGTGGATGCCCAGGTCGATGGCCGTGCGTTTGCCGGTCTCGATGATTTCTTCCTCCACCTGCTTGCGCACCTTGGCCACAACCTCCTCAATGCGAGCGGGATGGATGCGGCCGTCGGCCACCAGCTGGTGTAGGGCCAGGCGTGCGATTTCGCGGCGCACGGGGTCGAAGCCTGAGAGCACGATGGCCTCGGGGGTGTCGTCGACGATGATTTCGATGCCCGTGGCGGCCTCCAGGGCGCGGATGTTGCGGCCCTCGCGGCCGATGATGCGGCCCTTGATTTCGTCGTTGTCGATGTGGAACACTGTCACCGAGTTCTCGATGGCCGTCTCGGTGGCCACGCGCTGAATGCACTGCACCACAATGCGCTTAGCCTCCTTGTTGGCCGTCAGCTTGGCCTCGTCCATGATGTCGTTGATGTACGATGCGGCGGCCGTGCGGGCCTCGTCCTTGAGCGAGTTGATGAGCTTCTCCTTAGCCTCCTCGCACGACAGGCCCGACACCCTCTCGAGTTCTTTCTTGGCCTGGGCCTCGATGGCGTCGATTTCGGCGCGGCGGGTTTCCAGTTTTGAACGTTCGGAATCGAGCTTAGAGCGCTGAGCGTCAATCTCGTTCTTAGCGCGGGCATTTTCGCCTTGCTGCTGGTTGAGTTGCAGCTCGCGCTGCTTGAGCTTAGCCTCGACTGACTGCGCCTTGGCCATCTTCTGGCTGGCGGCCTTCTCGGCCTCGGAGGCTATTTTCAGAGCGGCCTCGCGGCCCTCGAGGATTTTCGATTTCTTCATGTCGTCGGCCTCGCGCTCGGCGTCGCTGATGATCATCTTCGCGCGCGTCTTGGCTGCCCGACGCTGCATCTGCACGGTGATGTATGCTGCGGCAGCCGCTGCGATCAGCGCCGCGCCCACTATGCAGAGCGTTATTGTCAATGCGTCCATGGTAGATATGTTAATTGTATATGTGATAAGTGGTTATGTAAAAATTTCATCTTTCTGCACCATCCGCTCATTCGCCCGCAGGTTTGTCTCCGGGTGGTGCCCGCCGGGTTGTCTCCGGGTGCGCGGCTCCTCCTCTGAGGCGCCTGGGGGCCAACAAAACAAACCGCGCCCGCTGCCCACGCAGGGCGGCCGGTGCGGCTCTTAACCTTTAATTTATGAAGAATCGGCTGCGCGAGCCTACTTCACATCTAACAATAGCCTCGAGAGCGCCTTGTCGGCATCCTCGAGCGCGGCCTGGCGGGCCTTCGTCTTCATCTGCAGCTCATAGAACGCCTGAGCGAATCTAAAAGCCACCATCGCAAGCACTTGGCGCGACGAGAACATTTCTCCGTACTCTTTGCGCCACGACGAGTAGAGGTAATTCACCTCCTTTTCAATGTTTCTGAAGTCCTCCTCCTTTGCCGGCGGAATGTCCATCGAGAGGGGCTCGTCAGCTATGCGTATCGTTATATGTTGCTTCTCTTTCATAAATTTGCAAGGCATCAGTCAGACAAGTCTGTGATGCAGCGGTCAATCTCCCGCACCAATCCTGACACTATGGCCCGCGTCTGCTCTATCTGGTCGCGGTCAGGCGAGATGACCGCCGCCATGCGCAGGTACTCAACCTCCGCCCTCAGCGACTCCAGCTCCTTCTGAGCGGCCAGCAGGCTGCCCTCAAGCTCCGCCACGCGGGCTTGCGCCTCGTCGCGGCTCTTGGCGAGGATCTCATAACGCTCGGCGAGCAGGTTGGCCTTAGCCACCACTCTGCCCAATGTGTCTAAATCCTCAAAGGCCATAGTCTGTCAACATTTTTGCAAATTTACGTATAATTTCCGAATATTCCAAACAAAAAGGAAAAATTCACAAAAATTCCCCGTTCCGTCCCTATTTGCGTCTCCGGTGCCGGGCGCTTGCGCCCGGGCTCACAGCCGCATCCCTATCCCAAACAGCGCATAGTCATAGTAAACCGGATCTTCAGGCCGCATCTGCCGCAGCGTGCCGGTCAGTTCGGCCACCGCCTTGCGGTCATTGCTCTTGCGGGCGAGCAGCCCCAGCGAGCGCGACGTCTCCGCCACGTGCACATCCAGCGGCACGTACAGTTGGCTCGGCTTGATGCAGTCCCATACGCCCAGGTCCACGATGCCATCGTCGCGCACCAGCCATCGGAGCGCCATGTTGAGGCGCTTCAGTGCCGTAGTGTCAATCCTGCCCGGCAGGCAGCGCGCATCCGCCACGCCGCCGTTGGCCTCGGCCAACTCGCGCCCCAGCCCATCGGCCAGGCGCCACGCCGGGAACTCATCCTCGCTCGCGCCAATCGCCGATGCAAACCCTTGCAGGCTGCCCCAGCGCTCGTACACGCGGCGCAGTCCCCGCAGGTAATGCTGCAGATTGCGGTTGAAAAACGTGCGGTGCACATTCCCCTCCGGCGCCAACTCCTCGTAGCCCCGGTCCATCATATAATCGTAGGGCCGCATCTCCATCAGCGACAGCATCCGCTGGCAGTCGCGGCAAATCGTCTTGCGATTGCCCCAGGCGATGGTCGAGCACAGCAGCGCAGCAATCTCCACATCGCGCACATCTTCAAACATCCGTGGAAACTGCACAGGATCCTCACCGATAAAAGCCGGACTGTTGATGCGTGCCGCCTCTTCATCCAGCAAAGCCTTGATATCTTCCATTATAATATAAATATGTAAACCAGACAGTCCTGTCCCCCACAAGTTTGTCTTTGGG
>CAMWUM010000201.1 GCA_947177435.1 uncultured Muribaculaceae bacterium | reverse complement strand
GCAAGATACCCGAGAAGGACAAGCGCGGGGCACACGACATCCTCGACGAGGGCGATCTGACCCGCTTCGACCAGAAGAAGACCAAGAAAAAGAAGAACAAAGGTCCGAAAAAGCCCGACGCCAAGCCGGCCGACGGCGCCGTCGCGCAGCCACCTGAGGAAAAAACCGAAGGCGGCGACCAGCAGCCTAAGCCTCAGAAGCAGCGCCCGCCAAAGCAAAAAGGCCCGAAGCAGCCTAAGCCCGAATCCGACCAGGCGCAACCCGCCGGCGAACAGGCACAGCCCAACGGCCAGCAACCCGGCGGCGAACAGCAACCCAAGCCCAAGCGACACAAGAACCGCAACCGAGGCAAGGGCAGCGACAAGCCCGCGCAACCCGGCGGCGAACAAAAAGCCCCCGACACCCCGCCGGTCCCCTAAAACATCAATTACATCAATCCCATAAGCCACATCAACCGCATCCGCCACATAAAAAGCTACAGCATCGTCGAAGCCATCGCATTGACGTTGGCTGCGATGATGGCTGCATGCCATCGCCCGAGCACCGCAGAGCGCAGCGAATACTTCAACATCAGCACCGACGGGTGGGCCTACGGCGACACTCTTGCGTGGACGCCCGCCGACTCGGCAGCCTGCGACACCGCCAGCCTGATCGTGGCCCTGCGACACGCCAACGACTACCCCTATGCCAATATCTGGCTCGAATGCAGCCACTACGCTCCTGGCGACTCAGCGCCCACAGTCGACACCATAAACATCTGGTTGGCTGACGAGTACGGCAGATGGCTCGGCACGGGCATCGGTGTGGGCCACCAACTGGCCGACACGGCATTGCGGCACACGCCCATCGACCTGTCGCGGCCCATCGAGGTGCGCCACGTGATGCGCGCCGACTGCCTGACTGGCATCGAGCAGGTGGGCCTGATAATCAAATGATCTCTTAAACCTCAGTTATATGGAACGCCTCGTTTTGCTCGCAGCGGGCGAGCAGCAGTTGAGAATCGATAAGACGCGCGCGGCGATGGCCCTGAGAGGCATCGACAGCGCGATAATCACCTCAAACGCAAACATATACTACCTGACTGGCCGAGTGTTCAGCGGCTACGTCTACCTCCCCGCCGACGGCTCAGAGCCCATATACTTCGTCCGCCGTCCCGTGCACCTGCTCGACGAGCGCGCCATATCCGTGCGCAAGCCCGAGAGCATCCTCTCCGAGTTGAAAGTCAGGGGATTGCCCTTGCCGGAGCGCCTCGGCCTCGAACTCGGGCGCATGACCTACACCATGGCCCAGCGCATGATGGCCGCCCTTGGCGTGGACCATGCCGAGGACGTGGCACCCAGCCTGTCAATGGCCCGCGCAGTCAAGACTCCCCACGAAATCAGGCTGCTGACTGTCAGCGGGGTCAAGCATGAGCGCGTCTACCGCAAAATCGCCAAAGCCTACCGCCCGGGCATGACCGACCTGGAATTGCAGGTGGAGGTCGAGCGCCTGCTGCGCCTCGACGGCTGCCTGGGGCAGTTCCGCTGCGCCGGCGACGAAATGGAAATCTTCATGGGCAACGTCATAGCCGGCGACAATGCCGACAACCCCTCGCCTTACGATTTCGCCATGGGCGGCGCCGGCCTCAGTCCTTCGCTCCCGTTGGGCGCCAACGGCACCGTGCTGCGCCCGGGCATGACCGTTATGGTTGACATGAACGGCAACTTCACCGGATACATGACTGACATGACCCGCACCTACGCCATCGGGCAAGTCGACGAACTGGCCCGCATGGCCCACCAGACCTCAATCGACATCTGCCGCGAGTGCGCCAAGGCAGGCCGTCCCGGCGCCGAAGCCAAAGCCCTCTACGAGCTGGGCATGGATATCGCAAAAGCCGCCGGGCTCGAGGACTACTTCATGGGCCACAGGCAGCACGCCTCGTTCATCGGCCACGGCGTGGGCATTGAGATCAACGAATGGCCCGTAATCGCGCCCCGCTCAAAAGACATCCTGGCCGAGGGCAACGCCATCGCGCTCGAGCCCAAGTTCGTAATCCCCGGCGTGGGCGCCGTGGGCGTGGAAAACACCTACATCGTGGGCGCCGAAAGCATGAACTCCATCACCCGCGCCCCGCAAGAACTAATCACACTGGCATGAACCTCAAGCATTTGATATCCGACCCCGTGTTTACCGCCGTGGGCGAAGTGGCCGCCGAGATGGGCCGCGAATGCTACGTGGTGGGCGGCTACGTGCGCGATGCCATCCTGCACCGCCACTCCAAGGACCTCGACTTCGTCACCGTCGGCTCGGGCATCGAGCTGGCCGAGGCAGTGGCCAAGCGCTTTGGCCGGGGCACGTCGCTGGCCGTATACCGCAACTACGGCACGGCCCAGGTGCGCCGCCGCGGCCTCGAACTCGAGTTTGTGGGCGCGCGCCGCGAATCATACCAGCGCGACAGCCGCAACCCCATCGTGGAGGACGGCACGCTCGAGGACGACATCTCGCGCCGCGACTTCACCATCAACGCTATGGCCATCAGCGTCACGCCCGACTCCTTCGGCGAGCTGATCGACCTGTACGGCGGCACCGAGGACATCTGCGACCGCATAATCCGCACCCCGCTCGACCCCGACATCACATTCAGCGACGACCCCCTGCGCATGATGCGCGCCGTGCGCTTCGCCGCCCAGCTCGGCTTCGACATCTACCCCGACACATTCGAAGCCATCAAGGCCAACGCCGAGCGCATACGCATCATCACCACCGAGCGCATCACCACCGAACTGCAGAAGATAATGCTCTCGCCCAAGCCGTCTGTGGGCTGGGACCTGCTGCTGCGCACCGGCCTGCTGGCCATCATATTCCCCGAGCTCGCCGCCCTCAAAGGCGTGGAGACGGTCAACGGCCGAGGCCACAAGGACAACTTCTACCATACGCTCGAGGTGCTCGACAACGTGGCCGCCAAGAGCGACGACCTGTGGCTACGCTGGGGAGCTCTGCTCCACGACATCGCCAAGCCGGCCACCAAGCGCTGGGTCGACGGCACGGGCTGGACATTTCACAACCACAATTTCGTGGGCAGCAAGATGGTGCCTGCCATATTCGGCCGTCTAAAACTGCCCACGGGCCAGGAGATGCGCCGCGTGCAGAAACTTGTCGAGCTGCACATGCGCCCCATCGCGCTGGTCGAGGACGAGGTGACCGACAGCGCCGTGCGCCGTCTCATCAACTACGCCGAGGACGACCTGACCGACCTTATGATTCTGGCCCGCGCCGACATCACCTCGAAAAACATAGCCAAGAAGCAGCGCTTCCTCGACAATTTCGACCTCGTCGACCGCAAGTTTGCCGAAATCATCGCCAAGGACGAGGACGCGAAGTTCCGCCCTGCCGTCAACGGCCACCAGATCATGCGCCTGTTCGGCCTGCCGCAGGGCAAGGACGTCGGCTTTTTCATGTCAAACCTCACCCGAGCCACCAAGGAGTGCGAAATCGAGAACACGCCCGAGGCCTGCTGCGAGTACCTGCTCGAGCTTGGCCGCCAGCGTGGCATCGAGCCCGCGCCGGGCATCAATCCGCAAGAAATATGTACTACCTCTCAAAGCGAATAGAAATCTCTGCCAGCCACCGACTTGAGCTCGATTACGAGAGCAAGTGCTCGCGCCTGCACGGCCACAACTGGATCATCACCGTGCACTGCAAGGCCCGCGAGCTCGACCGCAACGGCATGGTCGTCGACTTCACCGACATCAAGCGCACCGTGATGGGCAGCCTCGACCACGCCTGCCTCAACGACGTGGTGCCTTTCAACCCCACGGCCGAAAACCTCGCCCGCTGGATTTGCGACAATATCCCGCACTGCTACCGCGTCGACGTGCAGGAGTCGGACGGCAACATGGCCAGCTACGAAAAAGATGAAGACTTATAAAGTAAACGAAATCTTCTACTCACTGCAAGGCGAAGGATGCCACACCGGCACCCCCGCCGTATTCGTGCGCCTGAGCGGGTGCAACCGCGCGTGCCCGTTCTGCGACACCGACCACGCAGCCGGGCGCGCCATGACCGCTGCCGAAATCGCAGCAGAGGTGGCTCAATATCCTGCACGCCATATAGTTATCACTGGTGGCGAACCAGCCCTGCAAATCGACGAGGCCCTGGTCGCCGTCCTGAAAAGCAAGGGCCATTACCTGCAAATCGAGACCAACGGCAGCCTGCCGCTGCCCGACGGCATCGACTGGGTCACCTGCTCGCCCAAGGACGAGCCCTGGCGCATCGGCCACGTCGACGAGCTCAAAATCGTGTACCAAGGCCAGGACGTCGAGGCCATCGCCAGCCGCTTCGACGCCCGGGCGCTGTGCCTGCAGCCCTGCTCGGGCGCCAACATCCCCGAGACCGTGGCCTACATCATGGCCCACCCCCACTGGCGCCTCTCCCTCCAGACCCACAAGC
>CAMWUM010000200.1 GCA_947177435.1 uncultured Muribaculaceae bacterium | reverse complement strand
CCTCTTCGCCGCCCGCGTCAGCTGGGTACACGCGACAGGCAGCACTGAGCACGACCCCACGACTTTGCCCGGAGCATAGCGTATGCCGCGGGTGAAGTCATCGCCTTCGTTGATTAGCGTGGCCACCATCTCGGTGGGGTTGGTGTTGCCCGAGCTTGTCTCGGCGAAATGCACGTGCTGGGCGAGCATTTCGGTCTCGAGCAAGTCCATGTTCTGGATCTTGGCCACGGTGACGATTGCGAACTTGCCAAGGTGGGAATTGACGACGATGGGCTGCGAATCATTGTCGCTGATTACGCCGATGCCCAGGCACCCTTTGAAGCGGGGCAGAACGTTCTCGAACTTGGTGCGGAAGTACGTGCTCTCCAAGCTGTGGATGCTGCGCACGAATCCGAGTTCGGGGTCGTAGGTGGCCATGCCGCCGCGCTTTGTGCCCAAGTGCGAATTGTAGTCAGTGCCGTAATAAAGGTCAGTGACACAATCTCTTTTGAGCGCTGTTCCGAAGAAACCTCCCATAGGAAAAGTATAATTTTCGATTTTTGAAGCGCAAATTTACAAAAAATTCCCGCAACTGACAACACCCACCCCCAAATAATTATCTACGTTTTTCAGTGCTACATCTCGACGGCTTTGACGCCGATGGCGTGGTTTTTGACGGAGGGGTCGCCCCAGAAGTATACGGAGCCGGAGCCGATGCCTTTGATTTTTAGTGTGTTGGTGGCGTGGCAGTCGATTGAGCCGGTGCCGATCATATTGCAGGTGACTTCTTTTGCCTTCAATGTGCGGCCTTCGATTACGCCGGCGCTCATGATGGTGTATTTGGCTTTTTGGGCCGTGCCCGAGAGAAATACTGTGCCGTTGCCGGCCTTGACCGACGCTTCGACCTCGGAGGCTTGCAGGTCGGGCACGATGATGGCGCCGTTGCCGATGACCGACACCTTGAGCTTGGGGCCGGGGTTGACCGAGGCGACGGTGAGGGTGGAGTCGCCCCAGTTCTGCGCCTCGGCCAGTGCCATGGAGTAGACGGTGACGGCGGGCAGGCTCTCGACGGGTTCCTCGCTGACGGCCTCGATGCGCAGTTTCATGCCTTTGTTCTCGAAAGTGATTGCCGAGACGGCCTCGTCGGGGCAGTCGATTACGGCCATGCCGGCCGAGTCGGCCACTGAGGCGTAGCGCACGGTCACGCCGTTGACCACGGTGAGCTTGTTGAAGTCGCCTACATTGATTATATGGCGGCTGCTCTGCGCGTGGCAGGCCAGCGCGGCGGCCAGGCAGGCGATGAGGGCTGAAATGCGTATTGCTTTCATGTTCGTCGTTAGGCTATTGAGTCGGCGGCGAGCATCTGCTGCACGCTGTCGATGATGCTGAGGAGTTCGGCTTGAGTGTTGGCGCGGAGCATGGCTATGCGCGTCTCGCGGAAGTGGGGTATGCCCTTGAAGAGTTGGCACACGGCCAGGTGGCGGCGTATGTGCAGGATGCCGCGGTACTCGTCGATGCGGTCGATGCTCTCGCTGATCTGGCGGCGCAGATAGTCGAACTTCTGCGCCAGCGTCAGCGGCGGGAACTTCTCCGGGCCGTACATTGCGGTCTTGAGCTCGCGGAATATCCACGGGTTGCCTATGGAAGCGCGGCCCACCATGACGCCGTCCACGCCGTAGGTGTCGAACGCTGCTTGCAGGCGCTCGGGGCTGTTGATGTCGCCGTTGCCGATGATAGGGATTTTGAGGCGGGGATTGGCCTTGACCTGGCCGATCATCTCCCAGTCAGCCTCGCCGGTGTACATCTGCGAGCGTGTGCGGCCATGCACGGTGAGGGCCTGTATGCCGCAGTCCTGCAGCTGCTCGGCCAGGTCGACGATAATCTTGCTGTTACAGTCCCAGCCCAGGCGCGTCTTGACGGTGACGGGCACGCTGACGGCATTGACCACGGCGCGGGTGATCTCGAGCATCTTGGGCACGTCGCGCAGCAGACCGGCTCCGGCGCCTTTGCCGGCCACCTTCTTGACGGGGCAGCCGAAGTTGATGTCGATTATTTCGGGGCGGGCGGCCTCGGCGATGCGGGCGGCCTCGGCCATCGGCTCGGGCTCGCGGCCGTAAATCTGGATTACGGTGGGGCGCTCCTCGGGGCGGATGGCGAGCTTGCGGGTGGTGGCGGGGATGTTGCGCACCAGGGCCTCAGACGACACGAACTCGGTGTAAGCCATGTCGGCGCCGAGCTCCTTGCAAATGAGCCTGAACGACGAGTCGGTGACGTCCTCCATCGGGGCGAGCATCACCGGGCGCGGGCCAAGGTCGACGTTGCCTATGCGCATGCGCTTACTTCGGGTTTTTCTCGTAATCGACTATGTCGACGAGGCGGATGTTGTACCTGAGGTTGGAGTAGGGCGGCACGCCGGCCGTGAGGCTGGTGCCGTAGGCCTGCTGGTAGGGGATGACCACCTCGGCGGTGTCGCCCACGCGCATCTGCTCCATAGCGATGGCCCAGCCCGAGATCACGCCCGACAGCTGGCAGCGGAATATGCCCGGAGCCGGGTCGGTGACGAGGGTCGACGAGTCGAGGGGGGTGCCGTCGTAGTAGCCGCACCAGTAGCGCGTGTCAATCGTCGACGTGTACATGGGCGAGAGGTTGCCCTCGGTCTCGGCTCGGTCGTTGAAATAGTGAATGAGCACGTAGGCGTTGGGGTCCCAGTCGGGGATGACGGTTTGGTAGTAAGGCGAGCCGTCTTCGTTGGTGCGCTTCACCTCCTCGTCGAGCCACGCCTTGTTCTTCTTGTACCACTCTTCGTAGGCGTTGTTGAGCTTGGCGGTGGAGTCCTCCTCGTTGCAGGCGGGGAGGAGGCACATGGCTGCGGCGGCCAGCAGGGTTATTATCGTGAATTTTCGCATAATTGGCATATTATCCCAGCTTGCGGAGCAGGGCGTTGAGGCTAACGTTGTCGTGGATCAGGCGGTGGAGGTCGGCGATGGCCACGCGCTGCTGCTGCATCGAGTCGCGCTCGCGGAGGGTGACGGTGCCGTCCTCGAGGGTCTGATGGTCGACGGTGATGCAGTAGGGGGTGCCGATAGCGTCCTGGCGGCGGTAGCGCTTGCCGATCGAGTCCTTCTCGTCGTAGCGGGTGGCGAAGTCGAAGCGCAGGTCGTTGACGATCTCGCGGGCCTTCTCGGGCAGGCCGTCCTTCTTGACCAGGGGCAGCACGGCGCACTTCACCGGAGCCACAGGGGCGGGCAGGTGGAGCACCACGCGCGAGTCGCCGCCCTCAAGCTGCTGCTCCTCGTAGGCCGAGCAGAGCACCGACAAGAACATGCGGTCGACGCCGATCGAGGTTTCGATCACGTACGGGGTGTAGCTTTCGTTGAGCTCGGGGTCGAAGTACTGTATCTTCTTGCCCGAGAACTTCTCGTGCTGCGAGAGGTCGAAGTTGGTGCGGCTGTGGATGCCTTCCACCTCCTTGAAGCCGAATGGCATCTGGAACTCGATGTCGGTGGCGGCGTTGGCGTAGTGGGCCAGCTTCTCGTGGTCGTGGTAGCGGTACTTCTCGTCGCCCAGGCCAAGAGCCTTGTGCCAGCGCAGGCGCCACTCCTTCCAGTACTTGAACCATTCCATCTCCGAGCCGGGGCGCACGAAGAACTGCATCTCCATCTGCTCGAACTCGCGCATGCGGAAGATGAACTGGCGGGCCACAATCTCGTTGCGGAACGCCTTGCCTATCTGGGCGATGCCGAACGGCAGGCGCATGCGGCCCGTCTTCTGCACGTTGAGGTAATTGACGAATATGCCCTGGGCCGTCTCCGGGCGCAGGTACACGGTCATGGCGCCGTCGGCGGTCGAGCCCATCTCGGTCTTGAACATGAGGTTGAACTGGCGCACCTCCGTCCAGTTCTTGGTGCCGGAGATGGGGCAGACGATGGCCTCGTCGAGGATGATCTGGCGCAGCTCGTTGAGGTCGTTGGCGTTCATGGCATTGCTGAAGCGCTCGTGCAGAGCGTCGCGCTTGGCCTTGTGCTCGAGCACGCGAGGATTGGTCTCGCGGTAGAGTGCCTCGTCGAACGACTCGCCAAACCTCTTGGCGGCCTTAGCCACCTCCTTGTCAATCTTCTCGTCGTACTTGGCTATCTGGTCCTCGATCAGCACGTCGGCGCGGTAGCGCTTCTTCGAGTCGCGGTTGTCGATCAGAGGATCGTTGAAGGCGTCCACGTGGCCAGAGGCCTTCCAGATGGTGGGGTGCATGAAGATGGCCGAGTCGATGCCCACGATGTTCTCGTGCAGCAGCGTCATAGCCTCCCACCAGTAGCGCTTGATATTGTTTTTGAGCTCTACGCCATTCTGGCCATAGTCATACACGGCCGACAGGCCGTCATATATCTCGCTTGACGGGAATACGAAGCCATACTCCTTGGAGTGCTACACTATTTTTTTGAAAACGTCTTCTTGC
>CAMWUM010000199.1 GCA_947177435.1 uncultured Muribaculaceae bacterium | reverse complement strand
GGGTGTCAAAATGGGTAAATTCGGGGGGATGTAGGGACATGGCTTTGCGATGTTATTGACACAAATATCTACTTGCGTGACATCGCAAAGCGATGTCCCTACAAAAGACTTTTGACACACCTTATAAACACGTCAGGCACGTGGATCTACACTTCTGAAAAAAAATTCTCTGCGAGACCTCCGCGTTCTCTGTGTCTCTGCGTTTTAGTGTCGACATCCGCGCTTTAATTTTCCATTTTAAATTTTCCATTTTGCATTTTTGGGGTGGGATGGCTACAATTTTGCATTTTTGTTTGGAAAATACGGGGTTTTGGAGTAACTTTGCATGGTAATGCGCGCCGATGGGCGCGTGGACTGATTTTGAATTTAAATTCTTACAAATATTATTTGTTAACCTCCAATTCTTATGGCAGACAAGAAAGAAAAACTGTTCGACATGTTCCCCGGCGTATCGTACGAGGAATGGCGAGCTAAAGTCGAGGCTGACCTCAAGGGCGCCGACTTCGACAAGAAGCTCGTTTGGCGGACTAACGAAGGGTTCAACGTGCAGCCTATGTACCGCGCTGAGAACATCGCAGACCTTAAAACCACAGAGTCGCTGCCCGGCGAGTACCCCTACATCCGCGGCACGAAGGAAAACAACAACTGGCTCACCCGCCAGGAGATCATCGCCGACACCCCCGCCAAGGCCAACGAAGTGGCCATCGAGGTGCTGGGCAAGGGCGTGAACTCGCTCGGCTTCAAACTCGAAGACGTTTCGGCCGAGGCCATCGCCACGCTGCTCAACGGCATTGACCTGGCCAAGGTGGAAATCAATATACATTGCTGCAACCGCAAGGCTGTGGAGTGCGCCAACAATCTTGTGGCATACATCAAGGAGAAGGGTGCCGAGGAGACCTTCAAGGGTTCTCTCGACTACAACCCCTGCCGTCCCGCTTTCAAGCACGGCAAGGCTATGCCCGAGTGGGCAGTGGAGAACGCCAAGCAACTGATGGAGGCTTGCAAGCCTGTCAAGGGCCTGCGCTTCCTTGCCGTTGATTCGGTTATGCTGTGCGACGGCGGCGCTTACATCTATCAGGAGCTCGGCTACGCTCTGGCTTGGGGCGCCCAGTGGATGACCACGCTGACCGACGCCGGCTACGAGGCCGCCGAGGTGGCTTGCCGCATCAAGTTCAATATGGGCATCAGCTCCAACTTCTTCATGGAAATCGCCAAGTTCCGCGCAGCCCGCATGCTCTGGGCTGAAATCGTGAAGCAGTACGAGCCCAAGTGCGAGTGCGCATGCAAGATGATGGCCCACGCCGCTACCTCGAAGTTCAACCAGACCATCTACGACGCATACGTCAACCTGCTCCGCAGCCAGACCGAGGCTATGAGCGCAGCAGTAGCCGGCGTTGACTCGATCACCAGCGTGCCGTTCGACACCCCCTACAAGACTCCCGATGCATTCTCGGAGCGCATCGCCCGCAACCAGCAGCTCCTGCTCAAAGAGGAGAGCCACCTCGACAAGGTGGTCGACCCCGCAGGCGGCAGCTACTACGTGGAGACGCTGACCGTGGCCATCGCCGAACAGGCTTGGAAGTTGTTCCTGGCCGTGGAGGAAGATGGCGGATTCTTCGCCCAGGTGGGTGCCGGCAAGGTGCAGGAGGCAGTGAACGAAAGCTGCAAGAAACGCCACACCGACGTGGCTCGCCGCAAGGAGATACTGCTTGGCACCAACCAGTACCCCAACATCAACGAGATGGCCGCCGACAAGATTGAAAAGACCGCATGCTCTTGCTCTTGCCACTGCGGCGAGGAAGAGGCCGAAGGCACCAAGCTTTGCGGCAAGCGCGCCGCCAGCGACTTCGAGGCTCTGCGCCTGGCCACTGAGCACGCCGCCAATCGTCCGAAGGTGTTCATGCTCACCATCGGCAACCTGGCAATGCGCTTGGCTCGCGCTCAGTTCTCGACCAACTTCTTCGGTTGCGCCGGTTACGAGATCATCGACAACCTCGGCTTCGACACCGTGCAGCAGGGCGTAGACGCAGCTCTAGAGAAGGGCGCTGACGTTGTTGTGCTCTGCTCGAGCGACGACGAGTACGCCACCCTCGCTCCCGAGGCCTACGCTTACCTCAATGGCCGCGCCGAGTTCGTTGTGGCTGGTGCTCCCGCCTGCGCTGACGACCTCAAGGCCGTGGGCATCAAGGATTTCATCCACGTTCGCTGCAACGTGCTCGACACCCTTAAGGATTTCAATGCCCGTCTGTTGAAATAAAATAACCGAAGAATCAATATGAAACCTGATTTCAAAAACATAAATATCACGGTTGACGCTTTCGGCGCCGACCACAAGCCCCTGGCCGAAGGCGAGAATTGGCTTACTCCCGAGCTTATCCCCGTCAAGCCCGTATATACTAAGGAAGACCTCGAAGGCCTCGAGCATCTCAACTACGTGTCGGGCATTCCCCCGTTCCTGCGCGGACCGTACAGCGCCATGTATCCCCTGCGTCCCTGGACCATCCGCCAGTACGCCGGTTTCTCGACTGCCGCTGAGTCAAACGCCTTCTACCGCCGCAACCTGGCTTCGGGCCAGAAGGGCCTGTCCGTAGCCTTCGACTTGGCTACGCACCGCGGCTATGACGCTAACCACGAGCGCGTAGTTGGCGACGTCGGCAAGGCTGGCGTGTCAATCTGCTCGATCGAGGATATGAAGGTACTCTTCGACGGCATCCCCTTGAACAAGATGTCGGTGTCTATGACCATGAACGGCGCCGTTCTGCCTGTCCTGGCCTTCTACATCAACGCCGGCCTTGAGCAGGGCGCCAAGCTTGAAGAGATGGCAGGCACCATCCAGAACGACATTCTGAAGGAATTCATGGTGCGCAACACCTATATCTATCCGCCGGAGTTCTCGATGCGCATTATCGCCGACATCTTCGAGTACACCTCGCAGAACATGCCTAAGTTCAACTCAATCTCGATCTCTGGTTACCACATGCAGGAGGCAGGCGCCACCTGCGACATCGAGCTCGCCTACACCCTGGCCGACGGCCTCGAGTACCTCCGCGCAGGCGTTAACGCCGGCATGGACATCGACTCGTTCGCTCCGCGCTTGTCGTTCTTCTGGGCTATCGGCATGAACTACTTCATGGAGGTGGCTAAGATGCGCGCAGCCCGCATGCTCTGGGCCAAGATTGTCAAGCAGTTCAACCCGAAGAACCCCAAGTCGCTGGCTCTGCGTACCCACTCGCAGACCTCGGGCTGGTCGCTCACCGAGCAGGATCCCTACAACAACGTAGGCCGTACCTGCATCGAGGCTATGGGCGCCGCACTGGGCCACACCCAGTCGCTGCACACCAACGCACTGGACGAGGCTATCGCCCTTCCCACCGACTTCTCAGCCCGCATCGCCCGCAACACCCAGATTTACATCCAGGAGGAGACGATGGTCACCAAGCAGGTTGACCCGTGGGGCGGCTCGTACTACGTAGAGGCTCTTACCAACGAAATCGCTCACCGCGCTTGGGAGCACATCCAGGAAATCGAGAAGCTCGGCGGCATGGCCAAGGCTATCGAGACCGGCCTGCCCAAGATGCGCATCGAGGAGGCTGCAGCCCGCACCCAGGCTCGCATCGACTCCGGCCGTCAGACCATCGTTGGCATCAACAAGTACCGTCTCGCCCATGAGGATCCCATCGACATCCTCGAAATCGACAACACCGAGGTGCGCAACGAGCAGATCGAGCGCCTTGTTGACCTCAAGGGCCACCGCGACGAGGCTAAGGTCAAGGCTGACCTCGAAGCCATCACCAACTGCGTGAAGACCGGCGAAGGCAACCTCCTCGACCTGGCTGTCAAGGCTGCTGGCGACCGTGCCACCCTCGGCGAAATTTCCGACGCCTGCGAGGCTATCGTAGGCCGCTACAAAGCTAAAATCCAAACCATCTCAGGCGTGTACGCAAAAGAAACCGAAGGCGATGCCGAGTTCAAGAAGGCTCAGCAGATGACCGCCGAATTCGCTAAGCGCGAAGGCCGCCAGCCCCGTATTTTCATCGCTAAGATGGGCCAGGACGGTCACGACCGCGGCGCTAAGGTGGTAGCCACCGGCTACGCTGACTGCGGCTTCGACGTCGATATGGGCCCGCTGTTCCAAACCCCGGCTGAGGCCGCCCGCATGGCCGTCGAGAACGACGTGCACATCCTCGGCGTATCCTCGCTGGCTGCAGGCCACAAGACCCTCGTGCCTCAGGTAATCGAGGAACTCAAGAAGCTTGGCCGCGAAGACATCATGGTTACCGCCGGCGGCGTAATCCCCGCCCAGGACTATGACTTCCTCTACAAGGCAGGCGTGGCCGCCATCTTCGGCCCCGGCACCCGCATCCCCGTTTCCGCCATCAAGATGCTCGAACTCCTCAACCAGGAATAAGCATCCATCTGTATCCACAAACGGGCGCGCCATCCACGGC
>CAMWUM010000198.1 GCA_947177435.1 uncultured Muribaculaceae bacterium | reverse complement strand
CGTATTGGCGGCCCCTCTCGCGGAGGAGTTCGACGGCTGCGCGGAAGGCTATGAACTCGCCCATGCGGCTCATGTCGATGCCGTAATAGTCGGGGTAGCGCACCTGGGGCGAAGACGATACGATGATGATGCGCTTGGCCATCAGGCGGTCGAGCATGCCGATGATCGACTGGCGCAGGGTGGTGCCGCGCACGATGCTGTCGTCGATGACGACGAGGGTGTCGACTCCGGGCTCGATGCAGCCGTAAGTGACGTCGTAGACGTGTGAGGCGAGTTCGTTGCGTGAGTCGCCCTCGGCGATGAATGTGCGGAGCTTGATGTCCTTGATGGCAATTTTCTCGGTGCGCACCTTCCGCTCCATGATGCGGGCGAGGTTGTCGAGGGTGAGGCCGCCGCTGGCCTGCAGGTGCATGATTTCACGCATGCGCTTGTGGTCTAGGTACTTTTCCAAGCCTTGGGTCATGCCCATGTATGCCACCTCGGCGGTGTTGGGGATGAATGAGAACACGGCGTGCTGGAGGTCACCGCCGAGCATCTTGATGATGTCGGGTACGAGGTTGACGCCCAGAGCCTTGCGCTCGCGGTAGATGTCGGCGTCGCTGCCTCGGGAGAAGTAGATGCGCTCGAACGAGCATCGGCGGTTGTCCTGCGGCTCGTTGATTTGTGTGATAGACACCTCGTTAGCCTTCGACACGATGATGGCCTGGCCTGGCTCGAGCTCGCGTACTGAGCCGATGGGTACGTTCATCACGGTCTGGATGACGGGGCGCTCAGAGGCAACGACAACGACCTCGTCGTCGCAATAATAGAAGGCAGGGCGTATGCCGTGGGTGTCGCGCAGGGCGAACATATCGCCCGAGCCGGTGACGCCGCAGATGACGTAGCCGCCGTCCCATGACGGGGAAGCCTCACGCAGCACGCGGGGGATGTCGAGGTTGTCCTCGATGGCGTATGCCAGGTCGGGGTCGGCAAGCTGGTCGCGAAATTGGCGGTAGAGGCGGTGGTTCTCCTTGTCGAGGGCGTATCCGAGCTGCTCGAGGAGCATTACGGTGTCGCTGTAGATGCGCGGGTGCTGGCCCGACTGCACAATCTGCGAGAAGATTTCGTCGACGTTGGTGAGGTTGAAGTTGCCGCACATCAGCAGATTGCGGGCGCGCCAATTGTTGCGGCGCAGAAACGGGTGCACGTACGCCAGACCGCTTTTGCCGGTGGTGCTGTAGCGGAGGTGGCCCATGTATATCTCGCCGATGAACGGCGTTTCGGTCTCGATTTCGGCGGCCGGGCGGTTGAGAGCCTCAGCCGACAATTGGCGGTTGACTGAGGCGAAAATCTCCTGGATGGCTCCGGCGCCGATGGCTCGCTCGCGGAATACGTACTCGTGGCCGGGCTTGGCGTTGATTTTGACCACTCCAATGCCGGCGGCCTCTTGGCCGCGGTTGTGCTGCTTTTCCATCAGCAGGTACAGCTTGTTGAGGCCGTAGGCGTATTGCCCGTATTTCTCTTTGTAATATGCCAGGGGCTTGCGCAGGCGAATCATCGCCACGCCGCATTCGTGTTTGAGGGGTTCCATGCCAAGGAGACTTTGAGGGGGGAGCGTCGCAAGCGACGCATGCGGAGAACGAAGCTTGCGGCGCTCCTCCAGTGGTTTATCGGATGAAGAGGAGTTCGCGGTATTTGGGCAGGGGCCACATTTCGTTGTCGACCATGCCCTCGAGTTTGTCGATGTGGTAGCGGATTTCGTCCATCAGGGGCTGCACGGTGTCGTGATATGCGATGGCTTTCTTTCGCTGGTCAGTGATGCGGTTGGCCACCTTGCGGTTTTCGATCATCTCGTGGGTCTTGAGCTTGATGGCAAGCATGTGCTTACTGATTTTCTCGATGGTCTCGATGTCGGGGGCAACGATCTCGGCGGCCTTCATGCCCGAGAAGATGCTCTTGAGCTTGACCACGTTGTCGACGAGCACCGACTCGTAGCGGGTGGCTACGGGGATGATGTGGTTGATGGCCAGGTCGCCGAGCACGCGGCTCTCAATCTGGATCTTCTTGGTGAACATCTCCCACTTCACCTCGTTGCGGGCCTGGAGTTCGACCTCAGAGAGGACGCCCGTGCGCTTGAACATCTCGACTGACGAGGGCAGCAGGTAGGCATCGAAAATCTTCGGAGCTGAGGTCTCGCAGTCGAGTCCGCGGCGGGCAGCCTCCTCTTTCCACTCGTCGCTGTAACCGTTGCCGTCGAAGTGGATGGGCTTCGAGTTGCGGATGAGTACGCGGATTTCCTCGAGGATGGCGTTCTGCAGTTCCTCGCCCTTGGCCACGCGGGCGTCGACGGCCTGCTTGAACTTGGCGAGCTGGTCGGCGATGGCGGCGTTGAGCACGAGCATGGCGGCGGCGCAGTTGCCCGACGAGCCGACGGCGCGGAACTCAAAGCGGTTGCCGGTGAAGGCGAACGGCGAGGTGCGGTTGCGGTCGGTGGCGTCGATCTGCAGTTCGGGGATCTGGGCGATGCCTACGGAATAGCCCGACTTAGACGAGAGGTCGGAAAGCTGCTCGTTGGTGCTGTTCTCGATCATGTCGAGGATGCCGGCGAGCTGGCTGCCGGTGAAGATGGATATGATGGCCGGGGGCGCTTCGTTGGCGCCGAGGCGGTGCTGGTTAGTGGCCGACATGATGGAGGCCTTGAGCAGGGCGTTGTGCTCGTGCACGGCCGCCATGACGTTTGCCACGAAGGTGATGAACTGCAGGTTCTGCGCCGGAGTCTTGCCGGGGGCGAAGAGGAGGACGCCGGTGTCGGTGCCGAGGCTCCAGTTGTTGTGCTTGCCCGAGCCATTGATGCCGGCGAAAGGCTTTTCGTGGAGCAGCACGCGGAAGTTGTGCTTGCGGGCCACCTTGGCCATCAGGCTCATCAGCAGCAGGTTATGGTCATTAGCCAAGTTGCACTCCTCGTAGATGGGCGCGAGCTCGAACTGGTTGGGGGCCACCTCGTTGTGCCTGGTCTTGGCGGGTATGCCCAGGCGGTGAGCCTCAATCTCAAGGTCGAGCATGAAGGCCTCGACGCGCGAGGGGATGGCGCCGAAATAGTGGTCTTCGAGCTGTTGGTTCTTGGCGCTCTCGTGGCCCAGCAGGGTGCGGCCGGTCATAACCAGGTCGGGGCGGGCCGAGTACAGGGCCTCGTCGACCAGGAAGTACTCCTGCTCCCAGCCGAGGTAAGAGTTGACGTGCTTAACCTCGGGGTCGAAGTACTGGGCCACGGCCGTGGCTGCCTTGTCGACGGCATTGAGCGAGCGCAGCAGCGGCGTCTTGTAGTCGAGCGACTCGCCGGTATAGGATATGAAGATGGTGGGGATGCAGAGAGTCTCGCCGAGGATGAACGCGGGCGAAGAGATGTCCCATGCCGAGTAGCCTCGGGCCTCGAAGGTGTTGCGGATGCCGCCGTTGGGGAAGCTCGACGCATCGGGCTCCTGTTGCACGAGCTGCTTGCCGTCAAACTCCTCGACTACGCCGCCTTTGCCGTCGTGGTCGATAAACGAGTCGTGCTTTTCGGCCGTGCCGTCAGTCAGAGGGTGGAACCAGTGGGTGTAGTGCCTTGCGCCATTGTCGATGGCCCACTGCTTCATGCCAGCGGCCACGCTGTCGGCGATCTCGCGAGAGATAGACTCGCGGTTTTCGATGGCGTAGACCAGCGCGTCGTAGGTCTTCTTGGGAAGATACTCGAACATGCGCTGACGATTGAACACAGCCTTTCCGTAGAAGGCCTGCGGACGCTCGGCCGGTATGTCTACCGCCACTGCCTTGCGATTGCTGGCCTCCTCTACTACTTTAAACCTTAAAGATGACATAGTGGGAAGAGTTAGAATATATATTTTGTTGGAAACCTATTCGCCCCGCGCCGATCCCGCTCAGGTAGCTTATAAATGATGTGTGCATGGCCCTGAGGCCTGAAGAAATCCATAGTCTGGGATGGCTTTTCGTTTTTGATGGCGCAAAGTTACAAAAAAATCCAAACACCCCAAGCCTTTTCCCCGCTTTTTTTGTGAAAAAATAGATTTTTTCGTTTCTTTTAATCCAAAGAGGTATGACATCTTTGTTAGTAGCTCCGACGTTAGGAAGTCTTATAGATTTGTATTGATATAGAGGCTGACACCAAGAGAGTCACATTTATTAATATAATCCTGTTGGCACAATGGACCGTAAAAGGATTCTTCCTGTTTGTCTATGATCCAATAATAGTCACCATAAAGAGAGGGATAGTCATAGTCGTATTTATCATAGTAGTTTCGTTCAGGTTTTATGCCATTAAGTCGTTGTAATGCTACAATGAATCGTTTGTCGTATCTATAATCAATTATTTCAGGGGGTATCGTTATTTTTGGTCCATATATGTGAATCGGAGGGTTTTCCGTGCACTTGTAATCGTCACCAAGGTTGAGTGTGTGGTCGTCAAAAACCATTGTT
>CAMWUM010000197.1 GCA_947177435.1 uncultured Muribaculaceae bacterium | reverse complement strand
ATTTAGCGGACTCACGCATGTCTCACGCTCATACTTCAATGTTCTTCACCGGAATTACCAATGTGGTTGATAGTAGGTCGTAAGCAGGAGTTAGCATATAGTGTACCCTCGGTCGATATATAGAGAAATTTTTCAAGTGTATGCCAACATGCCCGCAAGATTTTTGTTCACGTAAACTAATGCCTGTTTAATGCTTAATTGGGTCATAATAGTATACCTTTTTGGGTGCAAAGATAATGAAATATACTCAATTTACACCATAAAGGGTATAAAATATTAAATAAATCAATGATTATACCCGTTAGGATATAATATAGGTTCTTCGGCAACGGCCTGTAGCCACAAAAATTGAGGGTGTAGTCTCTCATTATAATAAATTACGGGTAAAAGCTTGCCGATTTTTGGGGTTATCTCGTCTTATAGACACAACATAATTACTATAAAGATGAGAGCATACAGACCACTTGCGATTTTGATTGCCGCCTCGGCATGCCTTGGGGCTGCGTCCAGTGCGCCCGACACCACGGGCGTGGGATATGAAACGCTTGAGCTGCACGAGATTGTGGTGAAAGCAAGGCAACATTATTTCAAGATAAAAGGCCCCAACAAGTTTGTTTACGAAGTGTACAAGGACTCGACGCTGGTCGGCGCCAACACCATGGACGCGTTGTCGCACGTGCCCATCATGGCCGTCACAAAGACCGGCGGCGTATCGGCCATCAACGGCAAGCCGCTCGTGTTCAAAATCAACGGCCTCAACGACCCGCTGCTCAAATCCCTCGACCAAGCGCTCACGGCCCTGCCAGCCGATGCCGTAAAGACGATTGAGTTCAAGGAGGATTTCTCCGGCTCTGGTCAGGCCATATTGGAGGTGAATATCGTCACCAAAGGCCGGCTCGAGGGATGCCGCGTGCAACTCACCTCTAACATCACCGACTCCAGGTGGTCCAACTCGATATGGGCCCTCAGCAAGGTTAAGCGCGTCACTTTCGAAGGAGGATACACCAATCGGTGGATGTGGGGTCACGAATCCACATCCGGCAGCGAGGAACTGCGCTACGACACTCCCGACACTTACCGCTTCGATACCAAGGCCAAAGACTACGGCTACAAGACGGATTTGAATGACTTCTATGCCACAGCGTCATACGACGTAGACGACCGATCTTTCATAAACGTTTTCGGCCGCGCGCTCTTTAAAGCCAATCCCCGCCTCGACGGATGGCAGAGGACCGACATTTACGACGAAGAGGGCAACCTGTCGGCCTCCTATGACAATGATAACCACTCGACGATGAAGGACGCCGAGTACAGCCTTTCCGTTAAATACGAGCGCGACCTCACCTCCGACGGCCGCTACGGAAACCTGAACATCGGATATGAATTCTACAGCCGCCCCGTCAACGACAACACCACCAGCACATACAACGTGAACGAAAACCGCCTTGGCGACGGCCTGGAATTCCTCGGCCTGATGGATTCGCGCCACCGTACCAAGAAAGGATACGCAACCCACACGCTTGTCGGTGAGTGGACAAAAGTAACCTCGCCAAGCTGGCAGTGGAGGGTCTACGGCAAATTCAGGACGAGGGACGAGTCCTATGAAAACGATATAAACATGTCACCAGTCATAGGCAACACGGCTCCCTATTCCGAAGCGTACAAAACGATGCTGATGGAGTACTGGGGCAACATCGCTCCGCAGTTCACATATGTCCACAACAACAGATGGGAATTACGAGGCGGAGCTACCGTCCAGGCCTACCACCACAGCATCCGCGCCACCGGCCAGGCCGAAAACACCAACAAAAGGATCAGCGTTCTCCCATTTGCCTCAACCGCAATCGCCACGAACAAGTCGATGATTCTCAGGCTGGAATACACTATGAACGAGTACATCCCCGATATCTCTGCCCTTGACCCCTACGTGGTGCGCACCGATGCGGGACAGATCTCTTACGGCAACCCCAAACTTAAGCCCCAGATCGCCCACAACCTAAGTTTCGGCCTGAACGGGCGCACAGGCAAACTATACTCAGGAGGGACAGTCAACGCTTATTACCAGAAGGACGTGAGCCTGCGCTACGGCTTTGTCAACGATGGCATTATGAATTACACCTACGGCAACATCGCCAACAGCCGCGGCGTCAGCCTCGCAGGCTACTCGTCGGGACGAGTGCACCGCAACACCTACCTGCGCTTCAATGCCTCGGTCGACTGGGTGCAGTACAGGGCTCCGCTGCTCGGACAGGCCAACTGCGGCTGGAGTTTCAACTGCCGAGCATACGCCGAGCAAGAACTGCCGTGGGATGTGACCCTCAGCGCCGAAGCGCGTTACTTCTCGCCGTCAATCTTCCTGCAGGGGCGGGGCGGCCACGCATTCAGCTACGACGTCAACCTTTACAAGCAATTCTGCAAGCGCAAACTCACCGTCATCATCGACGCCGACTCCTTCGCGCCCATCTGGTACAGGCAGAAATCCTCCAGCTTCGGCCCGTCGTTCTCCTCCAAGTCATGGTCGCGCACCTTCCACGCCTCGTTCTCCCTGACCCTCCGCTATGTCTTCGGCAACCTCCGCGCCAACGTCAAAAGCGGCTCTGCCTCAATGGACAACTCCGACATCAAGCAATCCTACGACAAGTAACGCCTGTTTTATATTTTTTAGCGGGCATATGCTGCCGATTTTCGGTTTTTATCGTCATATTTGCGTAAAGAATTTGATGAATGTTTGAGACCGTCACACGCAGCATAGCCAACAAGGTCATCAGGGAAAACCTCGATGGCCTTATCCGCTTTGCCTTTCTCCGGCTCGGAGACATGGCCGAGGCGGAGGATACCGTGCAGGAGGCTGTGCTCAGGATTCTCGACAACCCGCCATCGCTCTTCAAGTCGGGAAGCCTCAAGGCGTACCTCTACCGCATCGTGTACAATCTCTGCCAGGACTCATACCGCGAGGGACTGCGCCACCCCAAAGTGCCAGTCGAGGCCCTGGTCGAGCAGGAGGAGGAGAGCGACGAGGCCCTTGACGCCGAGGAGGCACGCCGCATTAATGCTCTGCTCCTGCAGATACCCGAAAAGGAAGCGGAGGTGATTAGGATGAACGTGATAGACGAACTGTCATTTGCCGAAATAAGCCGCATCATCAGCCTGCCGGCTTCGACCGTGAAGTACCGCTACAAGTGCGGCATGAAAAAAATGCGCGATCTGTATTCAACCCACAAAATGTCATAGCCATGGATGATTACAAAGACATAAAAGATTTGCTCAGGCCTAAGCGTGACATCAAGGCCTCGCAGGCGTTCCGCAATAAAATTGAGAGCGACATGCGCCACCGCGGACATGCCGGCTTCGGCGCGAAATGGCTGTGGCGCGGACTGACCGTCGGCGCTGCCGCCGCCGTGGCTCTCGTATTGCTGCTCATGCCGACCGGCCTGTCGGCCAAGGAAATCCTCACTGACGCAATAGCCTCGCTCAGAGAATCAAACAGGATCGAAATAAAGGCCGACGTAAGGACGGTAAGCCGCGAGATTTTTGATTACATAAATCCCAATTCGGATTTTGTGGAGTACGACATAATCGTACACCGCTCCGATTCGACAACTTACTGGTACGTCAACAAAGGCGAACGCACCGCTGAGAAAAACGCCGACGGGCTGTATGTATGGATCGATCCGTACAATTTTGGCTGGCATTATACCGAGCACGATTACAACGTGCTCGGATACATCAACATCCTGCTGAGCCCCGACAAAATACTTGAATCAGAACTCCAGTACACCCTCTCGGCCCCCGAGGCGAAATATGACATCGCCAAAAGAAACGGGGAAATAATCCTGACCATCCATCAAATGCCCACGGGAGATTACGCCAACCCATACGTGCTCAACACTGCCGTAGAGGAGTCGGAGAGCATCCGCCGCTACGTGCTGGACGCGCAGGACCACCGCCTCAAATCAGCCTCCGTGTCGATGGTGGTGGATGGCAAAGAGATTGAGGTGCTGAAAGTTACTGGCATCGACTATGCCCCGGCTGACAAGGCGTTACCCCCTATACCGGCTGATATCAAATTTATCGAGGACGTAGGCATCGCATCGCCCAGCGGCATCCCCGGACTGGATGCAAGAGAGACCGCCTCAGTCTTCCTCAATGCATTCAACAATTGGGATACAGAAATACTGCACAAATTCCTCAACCCGACCGTAGCTGAGGATATTTACAGACCGAGATATGAGGGAGCCCAACTCTTGAGCCTCGGCGTCCCCTTCCAATCCGGCGCCAATCCCCACCTGATCTTCGTGCCGTACACCCTCCGCCTCCGCGACGGACAAATCCAAAAGACCCCCCTCGTCCTCGCCAACTATTCCGACGCCTGGCTCTTCGACGGCGGCCTCTAATCCAATTCATAATATCGCGGTGAGGACTGCGGCGAGGCCTTCGCGGAAGGGGTGGGCCTGGCG
>CAMWUM010000196.1 GCA_947177435.1 uncultured Muribaculaceae bacterium | reverse complement strand
CGCCACCAACGTGCTTGACTGCCTCAACAGCCTCTGAGCCGTGGAGATAGGCGCGGAAAAAATCAACCCCTACAAGGGCGACTCTCGCCACAAAGGCGAACAGGTGAGGGAGATGTTTGACAACATCGCCCCCGCCTACGACTTTATGAACCGCGCCATGACTCTCGGCATCGACAAGCGGTGGAGAGCCTTGGCCGTCAAGATGATAGCTAGCCATTTCGACAGTCGGGGCATCTCATGCCCCCGACTGCTCGACGTGGCCACCGGCACGGGCGACCTGGCAATCAAACTGGCCCGCACCTTCCCCAAGGGACAGGTCACGGGCATCGACCTCTCGGAGGGCATGGTCGACATCGGACGCAGAAAGGTGGCCGACGCCGGCCTCAGCGACCGCGTGACGCTCGACATAGGCGACTGCCTGTCACTGCCTTACGCCGACGACGAGTTTGACTGCGTTACCGTGGCTTACGGCGTGCGCAACTTCGAACGCCTGCTCGACGGCTACAGCCAGATGCTGCGCGTGCTCCGCCCCGGCGGCCTGCTCTGCGTCATCGAACTTTCCACCCCTGTCAATCCTATCGTCAAGCCACTATACAACCTATACACCCGCCACGCCATCCCGCTGGCCGGACGCCTCGTATCCAAAGACGTGCGCGCCTATGCCTATCTGCCTGAGAGCATCGCAGCGGTGCCTCAGCGCGGCAGCATGGCAGCAATCATCGAGCAGGCAGGGTTCACATCCACCGGGTTCCGCCCCCTCACATTCGGCGTCTGCACCATCTACACCGGCATAAAGCCTTAACACCCACGTTTCACAAATTCCAATAGTACAAATATGAGATACCACTTTTTAGCCGCTGTAGCCACACTCTGCTGCTTCACCCTGGCCAAAGCCCAAGGAGTCAATCTTGAGCCGTTCCCCCTGCCGGAGTTCGAGTCCCTCAGCGACTCGGTGATTTACTGCGTAGATGCCGACGAGCAGCTGATGAGTCTCAAGCCGCTGCCGAGGACCACGTTTCAGCCCATCGTGTACACCAATGAGTCGTATCTCGACTCCGTGCACCGCTCGGTCTTTACCCCCGACTATTCAGGCGTCGAGGCCATGCGCTGGATTGAGGACGAACTCTCGGCATACCGCCGCTCCAACGAAATGATACGCGCGGTAATCTTCTCCCGCCCAGACCTAATCGTCTACAACACAGCCAATATGCCGCATATAGAGCCCATGTACGAGGTGGTGGTTGACCCTGTCGACTTCTCCGTATCGGTGGCACCGCTGCCCGCAAAACCCGCCGACCCGGGCAAAATGGAGGGCACCGAGACCAAGAAAGTGCACTGGCTCAATAAGTTCAACGCTTCGCTGCAGTTCACCCAGGCCTACGTGTCGCCCAACTGGTACCAAGGCGGCAACAGCAACATCAACGCCCTGCTCAACCTCTTCTACAACATCAAGCTCAACCCCGCTTACCATCCCAACCTGCTGTTCGAGACCACAGCCCAGTACAAACTCGGCATCAACAGCGCCCCTGACGATACAATCCGAGGCTACAACGTAAGCGAGGACATTCTCCAGATCAACTCTGTCTTCGGTCTCCGCGCCGCCAAGAAGTGGTACTACTCTGTCACCGCACAGTTCAAGACTCAGATGGTCAACTCTTACAAGTCCAATTCCGACCTGCTGCGGTCGGCATTCCTCTCTCCCGGCGAACTCAACGTCGGTGTCGGTATGACCTATAACACTGCCAACAAGGACAAATCGTTCACCTTCGACGCCTCGATCGCGCCGCTGTCTTACAACCTCAAGATTTGCACCAACGACGAACTAAATCCCGGCAACTACGGCATCGACCCGGGCAAGCACACGGTGAGCAAGTATGGTTCGAGTGCCGAGTGCAAGATTGGGTGGAAGATATCTAACAACATCACCCTCACTTCGCGCATATTCGCTTTTACCGATTACTCAAGGGCATACGCCGATTGGGAGAACGCCTTCGTATTCTCAATCAACCGCTTCCTTACGACTAATCTCAACGTCAACATGCGCTACGACACAAATACGCCCAAGGTTGAGAATACTGAGTGGAAGAAACTGCAACTCAAACAGTTGCTGTCGATAGGCTTTGCTTATACGTTTGAAACGAAGTAAGCCATGGCTCTCCGGTGGCTGCTATCAATCATCCTGTGCTCCTCAGCCTTGACAGGCTGGGGGCGCCCTTGGGATGCTGACAGCCTCGCTACCATCTTCGCCGGTCGCCAGCTGGAGCCGGTCGAGGGCGTGTGGCAGATCCACGATGACGGGGCCATGCTGTTAATTGCCAAAGAGTCAGCATCGACGTTCTCTATAATACTGCTCGACTCACCCCTGCTCGACGCCCCCACAGGCGTGGCGATAGGCCGAGCCGTGGCCACCGCCGATGCAGACCGCTATGACGCCACCCTCGAGCGCGGAGCCATCACCGACAGCAAACTGCGCTCCACACGCCTCGTGCTCTCCGTCACTACCGACGGCATGCTCAGGTTTGCCCCCTACTCCACCGGCGTCAAACTCAACCTAAGGCGTTGGGTGCCATATCTCTTCCGCATCGTTGAGAGCAACAACACTCGCCCTGCCGGACTGATGGGCGCACGCCGCATCTTCCCCATCGCGCCAGACAGTTACAAGCCTTGCCTATGAAGCACATACTGTTGATTGCCATAGCATTGTGCGTGATTGCGGCGGCTTCGGCCAGGCGGCAGAATACCACGCGCACCCGTCTGCAGCCCATTCCCACCGAGGCGTCAGCAGTTTACGATACCATTCCAGCCGACTCGCTCGTGGTGCTCAGCGGATATGAAAAGGCCCTCCGTTCGAGTCGCGAATCACTGCTAATCACCAACTTGCGCCCCGACACTATCGCCGGCATTGGCGTCACAGTCGAATACCTCGACGCGAAGGGACGCCAACTCCACAAGCGCGCCGTGGAGATCGAGGCAGAGGTGCCTCCTGCCGAAACGCGCATAGCTGCCTTTGAGTCGTGGGATAAGCAAAAGGTGTGGTACTACGTACTCTCGGCTCCGGCGCGGCCGTCAGCGCCCGCTACGCCATACACCGTCAACATCTCAATCGACCACATACTGCTCCGCAAATGACTACAGAAGAGATACATAACAGGGCCCACGCCGTGATACGCAAGTTTTACGGCTTCAACTCGTTTCGCCAGGGCCAACTCGACATCATCACCGCCGTAGCCAGCGGACGCGACGCCACGGTGCTGATGCCTACAGGCGGCGGCAAGTCGCTGTGCTATCAGGTGCCCGGCATCATGCTCGACGGCTGTGCCATCGTGGTGTCTCCACTCATCGCCCTGATGCACGACCAGGTCACTGCCTTGCAGTCCAATGGCATACCCGCAGCAGCCGTGCACTCCAATATGTCCGAGGCCGAGAGCCGCACGGTGATGGAGCACCTGTTCGCCGGGCATATCAAACTGCTGTACATGTCGCCCGAGCGTCTGCTGATGGAGATGGAGCGCTGGTCACCGGCAATTCCCATCTCGCTCTTCGCCATCGACGAGGCGCACTGCATCTCGCAGTGGGGCCACGATTTCCGCCCTGTATACACTTCTCTGTCAGCAATCAAGGAGAAATACCCCAACGTGCCGGTCATAGCCCTTACAGCCACGGCCGACCGACTGACCCGCGACGACATCGCACGCCAACTCCGGCTCAAAGACCCGTACAATTACATTGGCTCGTTTGACCGCCCCAACATATCCCTGTCCGTAATGCCGGCCCCGGCCAAGGGCAAGCGGCTGGACATAATCGCCAATATGGCACGCAAATACAGCGAGGACTCGGGCATTGTCTACTGCCTGTCGCGCAAGACGACAGAGAGCGTCTACGCTGAACTGTCGCGTATGGGCCTGCGCGCCGTTTGCTACCATGCCGGCATGTCCGCCTCGGCACGAGAGGCCGCCCAGCGTGCATTCATCAACGGCGACGCCCAGGTGGTGTGCGCCACCGTAGCCTTTGGCATGGGCATCGACAAGAGCAATATCCGCTGGATTGTGCATTACAATATGCCCCACAATATCGAGAGTTACTACCAGGAGGTGGGCCGCGCTGGCCGTGACGGCATGCCGGCCGAGGCGCTGATGTTCTACTCTTACGCCGACGTAGTCACACTCCGCAGTTTCGCCCAAGAATCGGGCCAACAGGCCGTTGCGCTTGAAAAGCTCGAACGAATGAAGCAGTACGCCGAGGCATCTGTCTGCCGACGCCGAGTCCTGCTCAGTTATTTCAACGAGGAGACCCGCGACGACTGCCACAACTGCGATGTGTGTCAAAATCCGCCCGAGCGGTTTGACGGCACCATCCTGGCACAGAAGGCCATAAGCGCCATCCTGCGCACCGGCAGCAACGTCGGCGCTTTCATGGTGGTCGATCTCCTGCGCGGTTCAGCCCTAGCCGACATCATCGCCAAGGGC
>CAMWUM010000195.1 GCA_947177435.1 uncultured Muribaculaceae bacterium | reverse complement strand
GTTCGGGGGTGCCTGCGGCGATGATTTGGCCGCCATTTCGGCCTCCGCCTGGGCCAATGTCGATGAGGTAATCGGCGCCCTTGAGCACGTCGAGGTTATGCTCGATTACAAGCACGGTGTTACCCTTGTCTACCAAACGGTTAAGGATTCCAAGCAGGGTGTTGATGTCTTCGAAGTGAAGTCCGGTCGTGGGCTCGTCGAGGATGAAGAGCGTCTTGCCTGTGTCTTTCTTGGCGAGCTCGGTGGCTAGCTTCACGCGCTGGTTCTCGCCGCCCGACAGGGTTGACGACGGCTGGCCGAGCTTGATGTAGCCCAGTCCGATGTCCTGGAGCACCTGTATCTTTTTGAGGATCGACGGTATGCCGGCGAAGAACTCAACAGCCTGATTGATGGTCATGTCGAGCACGTCGGCGATCGACTTGCCCTTGAATCGCACCTCAAGCGTCTCTCGATTGTAGCGCTTGCCATGGCATACCTCGCAGGGCACGAGCACGTCGGGCAGGAAGTGCATCTCGATTGTCTTGTAGCCGTTGCCGTTGCAGGCCTCGCAGCGGCCGCCGGCGATGTTGAACGAGAACCGGCCCGGCTTGTAACCGCGTATCTTGGCCTCGGGCAGGTTGACGTAGAGGTTGCGGATGTCGGTGAACACGCCCGTGTAGGTGGCCGGATTGGAGCGCGGCGAGCGGCCCAGGGGCGACTGGTCGACGGTGACTACCTTGTCGATATTGTCGAGGCCGATGATTTCGCGGTACGGCAGCGGCTCCTGGTTGGAGCGGTAGAAATGCTGGCTGAGAATGGGCTGGAGCGTGGCGTTGACCAGAGACGACTTGCCACTGCCCGACACGCCGGCCACGCACGTGAGCGTACCGAGGGGGATGGTCAGGTCCACGTCCTTGAGGTTGTGGCCCGTGCAACCGAGCAGCCTGATTTCCTTGCCGTTGCCGACGCGGCGCTGAGCAGGCACGGCTATGTTCTTTTGTCCGTTGAGGTATTGGGCCGTGAGAGTCGAGGTAGCCAGCATCTGCTCGGGAGTGCCGCTGAACACCACTTCCCCACCCTTCCGACCGGCTCCGGGGCCGATGTCGACCACATAGTCGGCATCGAGCATAATGTCCTTGTCGTGCTCGACCACTATGATGGAGTTCTGGGCGTCGCGCAGGCGTTTGAGCGAATCGATGAGTTTGCGGTTGTCACGCTGGTGCAGTCCGATGCTGGGCTCGTCGAGGATGTAGAGCACGTTGACCAGTTCCGAGCCCAACTGAGTGGCCAGGCGTATGCGCTGGCTCTCGCCGCCCGAGAGGGTGGCCGAGGCGCGGTTGAGATGCAGGTAGTCGAGGCCCACGTCTACAAGGAACCTGAGCCTGTGCGTAATTTCCTTCATTATCTCTGTGGCAATGGCGCGGTCCTTGGCATCGAGTTTGGGCAAAAGCGCCTCGCTCCACTCCAGCAACTGCGATATATCGAGCCGGGCGAGTTGGGCGATCGTGTAGCCGTCGATGTAGAAATGGCGAGCCTCGATGTTGAGGCGGTCGCCGTGGCATTCCGGACAGACCTTGCGCGAAAAGAACTGGCCGCTCCACTTTTGGGCACTGCGGCCCGCATCCTCGCTCTGCTGCATCTCGATGTATTTCACCAGCCCCTCGTACGAGTTGAGGTAGGTCGACAGCGACATGGCGGCGTTCTTCAGCTGCAGCCTTTCGGTGGTGCCGTATAGGATGTCGGAAATGCACTCTTCTGAAAGGTCGGCTATCGGGGTCTTGATGGTGGCCCCATGCTTTTGACAGATAGCATCGATCTGCCAGAAAATCATAGTATCTTTGTAGCGGCCGAGGGGGGCGATGCCGCCGGCGTAGACCGACAGCGAGGGATCAGGAATCACCTTTTCACGGTCTACGATGTCGACGTAGCCCAGGCCCTTGCATCGCGGGCAGGCGCCCTGCGGAGAGTTGAACGAAAAGTTGTGAGGCGCAGGCTCGCGGTACGACAGGCCCGTCGTGGGGTCCATCAGTTGCAGGCTGTAGCGGTACAGTCGGTTATCGTCGTCGACATCAAGCACCATCAGTTCTCGGCCTCCAAGGTCGAGGGCCTTGCGCACGGAGTCGCGCAGGCGCTCGTCGCCGGTGCCGTTGACCTTGAAGCGGTCAACGACGAGCTCCACATCGTGGTTCTTGTAGCGGTCGAGGCGCATATCCGGCTCGAGCTCACGCAGCTTGCCGTCGGTGCGCACGTGCAGAAAGCCCTTTTTTCGCAGGCTTTCAAACAGTTCCTTATAGTGACCCTTGCGGTTTTTCACCATCGGCGCCAGGATGTACACCTTCTTGCCGACAAACTTGTCGTTGATGAGGCTGATGATCTTATCCTCAGTGTATTTAATCATCGGCTCGCCGGATAGATAACTCACAGCGTGGCCGATGCGGGCGTACAGGAGGCGGAGGAAGTCGAAAATTTCGGTGGTGGTGCCGATGGTGCTTCGCGGGTTACGGTTGACGGTCTTTTGCTCAATGGCGATTACCGGACTAAGGCCGGTGATGTTGTCGACATCGGGGCGCTCGAGCCCACCGAGCATATTGCGGGCGTAAGGCGAAAACGTCTCTATATAGCGGCGCTGGCCCTCGGCGAATATGGTGTCGAAAGCCAACGACGACTTGCCGCTGCCGCTCAGGCCGGTGATGACCACCAGCCGGTTGTGCGGCATCGTCACGTCGATATTTTTCAGGTTGTGCACTCTCGCTCCTGTCACGGAGAGGGAGTCAAGCTGTGTTTCCATAATACGAAATCAGTGTTGTTCAGGTCATTTCACCCATGCGGGATTGTAAACTTGCTTTTGCTGGCGGGAGCGGCTAAGGCCATCAGAGGTGGGCACCTTCACGGTGTACGTCTTGCCCTGCTTGTTGGTCAACTTCTTGGCTCTTATCCAGGGATTAGCCTCACGCAATTCGGAGTAAGTGATGCCGTGCTCCTGAGCCCAAGCGGGCCAGTCCGCCACCGGGCCGCTCACCTCCACCTCCTTGTATGCCACGGGCTGGTAAAGTTGGTCGGCCGTGAGGACGAATCCGTAATCGGACGGATGCTCCATCACAGCCTTTATGGCCATGATGCGGAATACATAACGCGAGGTCTCGTCCACCAGGTAGAGGTCAAACGATGAGTCCACGCCCTGCTTGTCGAGTTCGGAGGATATGCGTCCCTGCCCGGCATTGTACGAGGCCATAGCCGTGGCCCAGTCGCCGTACTTGCGGTAGGCCTGCTTGAGGTATTTGCAGGCGGCAGCCGTGGCCTTCTCCACGTGGTAGCGCTCGTCCACCTCATCGTTGACTTCCAGACCGTACTGCTGGCCCGTCGAGGCCAGGAATTGCCAGAAGCCCGCGGCCTTGGCCGACGAGTAGGCGCGGGGATTGAGCGTGCTCTCGGCGCAAGCCAGATAGAGCAGGTCGAGGGGTACGCCGTTGGCCTCGAGTATCGGAGCCAAGACCGGGAAATATTTGTTGGCGCGCTTTATCATAAGGGTCGTGGAGCCGTGACCGAACGCCACCGACGACAACTCGCGGTCGTACCTCTCCCACATGTCGGCGCGGTCGAGGTTGACGGTCTGGCCGCAGAGATGCACGGTGTCGGGCACCTGCGGCACGGCGTATGTGTGGTCAGGAGCCTGCTGCTGACGCGCGGCCTCGCCTTGCGAAGCCGACGGAGCAGACGTGCATGATATGGATGTCAAGGCCAGCGCCGTGGCCAGGATTATATGCTTGTTCATGGATTTCTAATGGAAAATTGAAAATGGAAAATTGAAAATTAAGGCTTGTGTCCTTGGTTGTCGCCGCTTGCGGCGACTCTTGACTGGCGTTGCCTAATCCTCGGGGCTGGGGCCACGCATGTTTGTCTTTGACTTGAGGATGTTGATGTCGCCGCTGAGCTTGTACTTCTTGCCGTCGCTGCCCTCGGCAACGATCACGTAATAGTACACGCCGGCTGGCACCACCTTGCCGCCCTGCTTGCCATCCCAGCCGATGGCCGGGTCGGTACTCGAAAACATCTCCTTGCCCCAGCGGTTGAAGATATGACACTCGTACTTGACAATCGACTTGTAGCTCACTTTCCACTCGTCGTTGACGCCCTCCGATGCTCCGGGCGAGAACGCGTTGGGGCACAACAGGGCCGACTCGCCGATGCTGATTTGGTACACGTCGCCGGCGTATTCGCACGTGCCGGCCGCATTGTTGGCCACAAAACGCACATAGGTGACACCGCTCTCGGTGAAGGTATAGTCGAGGTCGAGCTGCTGGTAGCGGTTGTCGACGATTTCGAACTCCGCATCGCGTGCCAACTGCCACTCGCGGAAGATGGCCGCATCGGTCACAGCAGCGTGGAAATGCACCACCGCCGGAGCCGAACCGCCGAGGTTATCGGTATCGGTCTTTTGCTCGTTGTCGTTTTCCCGCACCTCCTGCGTGGCGGTGGTTGTGGCCTCCACGCCTACGGCTGAGTACACATCCGACTCCACGC
>CAMWUM010000194.1 GCA_947177435.1 uncultured Muribaculaceae bacterium | reverse complement strand
GGCCACGAAGCCTCATATACTTTTGACACAGGCTGGCCGGCGAGGGCGACCTCAACAACCTGCCTGAAATCAGCCATCGAAATGCCTGCTGCAGCAAGATTCTCGCGCCTGGGGCGAATATCGAGCTGCGGACGCTCCATCTGCTGTTCGATGTTGACGTCTACTACGCCCTCCACATCTGAGATTTGCGTTTTTATCTGATTGCCAAGCAAAAACAGTTGGTTGATGTCGTCACCGAATAGTTTGATGGCAATTTGCGCTTCAGTACCCGAAAGCATAGCGTCGATGCGGTGCGAGATTGGCTGGCCAATCTCAACGTTTACGCCTGGAAGTTCAGCCAGTTTGGTGCGCAACTCCTTTGCCACCTCGCTTCTTGAGCGGCCGGCAAGCTGGTACGGCGCTTCTATTTCCGATACATTAACGCCCAGCGAGTGTTCATCGAGTTCTGAGCGTCCCGTCTTACGGGCCACGGTCTTGATCTCAGGCACGCTGAGGATTATCTCTTCGGCCATGCGGCCCATGCGATCGCTCTCCTCAAGCGATATGCCCGGGAGGGTCGAAACGTTGATGGTAAACGACCCCTCGTTGAACGGCGGCAAGAAGCCGCGTCCCAAGGTAAAGAAGAGGCCCAGAGCCACGACGAAAAGCACGGCTGCTATGCCAATAGAAGCCTTCATCTTTTTCGGGCTCGATGCCACGGCGGAGATTACGCCACGGTACCACCCTTTCAGCTTGCGGCTGGCCCATGGCTCTTTGTCGGCCTTTGCCATAGCCTTTTCCCCACCAAGCAGCAGGCTGCAAAGCACTGGCGTAACAGTCAGAGCTACAAGGGTAGAGGCCATAAGGGCCACGATGAATGATATGCCCAGCGGGATCAGCAATCTGCCCTCCATACCGCTGAGGAAGAAGAGCGGGAGGAAGGAGGCAATGATAATGAGCGATGAGTTGAAGATTGGCATGCGTACCTCGGTAGAGGCCTTAAATACAACTTCTAATACGGGTTTGCGGTCGGCGGCAGGAAGAGCCCTGTTTTCGCGAAGCCGCTTGTATGTATTCTCTACATCGACTATGGCGTCATCAACGAGCGAACCGATGGCAATGGCAATGCCGCCAAGGCTCATCGTGTTGATGGTAAAGCCCATAAGGTGCAGAGCGAGCACAGCCACAACAATAGAAAGAGGCAAAGAAATAACAGAAATCAGTGTGGTGCGCACGTTCATTAAGAAGAAGAACAACACTATAATAACGAACACGGCGCCCTCAAGTAGTGACCGCTGGAGGTTAGAGATTGAATTGCCGATGAAATCGCTTTGACGGAAAATATCGGTGGAAATATTTACACCTGCCGGTAAACTTGGCTTTACCTCGGCGAGCACCTTGTCGATGTTGTGGGTGAGCGATATTGTGCCGGCGCCGTTCTGCTTTGTTACAGTGATAAGCACGGCTGGATGGCCCTCGACCGACGCGGCTCCGAGCAGGGGCTGCTTGCCCCCCACCCTCACCTCGGCAATGTCGCCAATGGTCACACCCTCAACCACAACGCTCTTAGCGATTTCGTCGAGACTTTCGGTACTGATGTCGCCTTTGACAATGTACTCGTTGCCATATTCATAAAGCACGCCGCCGCCGGCGTTTTCGTTCATGCCTTCGGTGGCGGCGAGCACGTCGGATATGGTGACGCCACGCTGGCGCATCTTAGATGCTGAAAGCTGGATTTGGTATTCTTTTTCCTCACCGCCTATGACCGACACCTGCGATACTCCGTTGATGGCCAGGAGTCTGGGACGGAGAACGCGGTCGGCCACGTCGCGAAGTTCGAGCATAGGGATGCTATCGCTTGTAAGGCCAATAATCATCATCTCACCAAGGATGCTTGATTGCGGGCCAAGTGTAGGGTCGCCTACGCCCTTAGGCATTTCAGATGACAAGCCGGAGATTCGCTCCGCTACTATCTGACGAGCAAGGTAAGGGTCTGTGTCCCAGTCAAACTCAACCCACACGACTGAGAACCCGGTGGTCGAAGCCGAGCGTGTGCGCCTTACGCCCGTGGCACCGTTTACGGCGGTTTCAACAGGGTAAGTTACAGTTTTTTCAACCTCTTCGGGTGCCATGCCCTTGGCTTCGGTCATGACCACTACCGTGGGCGCGTTGAGGTCTGGGAATATGTCAACATCCGTGCGCAGCAGGGCAAAAATACCGGCCACGAGCACCACCACCGTAATGGCCAAGATGGCCAGACGGCTGTGCAGTGAGAAACGTATGATGCGGTTCAGCATGGCGTCAATGATTATGGCTGTGACCCTCAGGAGCAACCGACGCCTGCTCGGCGAGACGCACGGCTGTGGTACCGTTAGTTACTATTTCCTCTCCTCCGGCCAGACCGGCTATGATTTCGGCGTGGGTGCCATTGGTGGCGCCGATTCGTACAGGCAATTTCTTATAGCATTCGTCATCAAGCTTTTGATAAACGAAGTATGCGCCCTGTTGCTCCGAGAGTGCCGTGACAGGCACAGACAGCACGCCTTCTCGTTCGCCGGTCAGCAACACTGCCTTAACATATGAGCCCGGAGCGAATAGGCCGTTATTGTCAAAATTGAAATACACGGGAATATAGCCGCCTTCCGAAGCCATGGCTTCCCCACCCCGCTTGCCTCCGAGGTCAGACAGGGGAATAAGTCTGTCTGAACCAGGCACCTCTATCGCCGCGCCAGTGATGGCTGCGGCCTGTTTATAGTAGCGTTCGGGCAGGTCGGCTCTGAGCGAAAGACGCTTGGCGCTGCTGATTGACGCGATGGGTGCTCCGGCCTCAACATATTGTCCTTGCTGCACGAGCAATTGCGAAATCACTCCCGAGGCCGTAGCTTTGGCGGCTCCGCTGGCTGCACCTTTGCTGTATGCTGCGCGCGCCTGGTCATAGACCTGCACGGCTGCGTTGTAGTCGCGAGTCGATACGATGCCGTCGGCGTGAAGCGGAGCCAGGCGATCCACCTCCTTCTTGGCATTCTCCATTGCCAAGCGGGCGGCTTCGTTGGCATCGCCTCCGGTCACATCTTTAGCCGATATCCGTGCTACAACAGCACCAGTGCTGACATCAGCACCCTGCTCTATGCCGGCCGGGAATGTGACAATGCCAGCCGTAGGTGCCGACACGATAGCCGATGATGATGGAGTGTTTACTATCTGGCCTGACACGGAGATACCTTCCTGAAACTTGCCGGGAGAAACTACGGCAGTTACTACGTCAAATTTCTCTGCCATCTCCGGTTCAAGCACAATCTCGCCGTGGGCTCGAGCCTCAGCATGCTCGTCGGCATCGTGATCGTGGCCTTCGGCCTCAGAGTGTTTGTGACCCGCTTCGTGGTGATGTTCGTGGGCTGCTTCGTGGTTGTGTTCGTGGGCTTCGTGACCCTCATGACCTCCACACGCGGCCAGAGCCATCGAGGCCATTACCGCCAGCAGCGACTTTGTCGTTATTTTCATGTTGCGTGATTTTTCTATGATGATATAGCTGATATGAATTTACGAGGTTGTGCCAAATGCTGTAAAAACCGCCGACGATAGCGGTGATAGGTGTGAAGAAAGTATAGCCAATCCAAATGGCAAGCGCAGTGTTCTTTTGTCCAAGCGCCTGTCCTGCCGTTACTTTGTCTCCGTATATATGACCTATCTTGCGTCCGACCCAGAATTGCAGTGCGCACGCCATAATAGAAACTACCACCAGCCATATTTGCGTTGACAGCGGAAGTGTGCAATGCACGATGCTGCGCGTAGTGACTGCGATGGCAAGAGCCAGCGCCACAATCCATAGATAGAAGGCGCCGTCGGGCCATTGCATAAGCCAACGATGCAGACGCGGGCAGAAATGCCTGCAAGCCAATGCCAATATAAGCGGGAGCATCAGCAGCGGGAACACCTTGGCGAGGATAAGCAACGCCGAGCTGAGTGTCGACATGCCCGGCTGGGGATGCACCAGGGGCATCATAACCGGTATGATAATGGCTACGGCCAGGTTAATCATTATCGTGTATGTGGTCACATGAGCCACATCGCCGTCGAGTTTATGGGTGATTACGGCCGCAGCCGTGGCCGTAGGGCATATCAGGCACAGCATCGCTCCCTCGAGCACCACGCGCATGCCGCTGTGAGGCAAGAAAATAAGCACCGAGCCAATCGCTGCGAAAAGTCCGCACTGGATAAAAAGCAGCCATGCATGCCACCGGCATATTTTCAGGTCGCGGAAATCCACCTTGCAAAAAGTCAGAAACAGCATGCAAAAGATCAACGCCGGCTGCACTATTGCAACAGCCTGATGCGCAAACGCCTCAGTACCACGCAGCCACGGCAGGTTGACATACAGGAAATATGCCGCTACACCCGACAGCATGGAGAGAATCAAAGCCCAATCTTTCAAAAACTTAACCATGTATTCAACATTATTTCTAAATTCAACAGCAAAGTTACCAAAAATCCCGCGTAATCCGGTTGCAAAAATCGAAAAAACGGGCGCGCCGTGGAT
>CAMWUM010000193.1 GCA_947177435.1 uncultured Muribaculaceae bacterium | reverse complement strand
GCATCAGGGACGAACAGGGCAGTGGCCGGTTAGTAACTCAGCACGCGGTCATCCATTTAAGCCTTTTCGCTTTCGAGCACGTAAGGCGGATTGCTGACTATGATGTCATATTTTTCAGAGCCGGGAGTCAGTCGCAGCGCATCGGCCTCAACGAAGCGCACGCTTTTTGCTTTAAGTGCTTCAGCATTGACTTGGGCCACTTTCAATGCATCAGTTGAGATGTCAATGGCATCTACCTGAGCAAATGGGAGGTCAAGGGCAAGTGAGATGGCAATGCAGCCAGTACCTGTGCCAATGTCGAGGACGCGCAAATCGCTGCGGCCAGTGAAGTCGCTGACAATCATATCGACGAGTTGGGCCGTTTCGGGGCGCGGGATGAGCGTGGCGGGTGTCACGGAGAAGTGGCGGCCGCGGAAATAGGCTGTGCCAAGAGCGTATTGCAAGGGCTCTCCGGCCACAACTTTCTCAGCCACACGCTCCATTCGCTCGACAGTCTCCGGCAAGAGTTCACGGTGGCCGTAAAGCGCCACGTCTACGGGCTTATATCCTTTGATGTCCTCGATGATGGCGCTGGCCATGGCAGATGCCTCGTCAGATCCTACAGCCGGCTGAAGCATCAGAGTGAGATGACGACGGGTTTCGGCAATCGTCATTTCTGTTCTTCCTCTTCCGGTTCGATATCCTCGTCCCAATCGTAACCGTCGCCCCAAGCCTCCGGGCTGATCTGCTGCAGATCTTCGGCCTCGGCGAGTTCCTCTTCTGTGGGCTCGTACTGGAATATGAATTCGTCCTCCTCCTTCACGCGGTGGTGACCATCAAGCGGGCGGTGGATAATATCGGGAGTAGCCAGGCGGTTGCTGTCGTCTGTTATGGCACGCCAGAGAATATCTTTAAGTTCGGTAAGGCCAAAGCCGGTGACAGCCGAGATAAAAACGGTCGGGATGTCTTTTGGCAGTGTCGCGCGCACCTCCTCCATCAGTTCGTCGTCGAGCATATCGCTCTTCGAAACGGCGAGGATGCGGTGCTTATCCATCAGTTGCGGATTGAACTGTTCGAGTTCACGCAGGAGCACTTGGTACTCGCCGGCAATATCCTCGGCATCAGCGGGCACAAGGAATAGAAGCACGGCATTTCGCTCAATATGTCGCAAAAATCTTAGGCCAAGGCCCTTACCCTCGCTGGCACCCTCGATGATGCCGGGGATATCGGCCATTACGAACGACTTGTTGTCGCGGTAACTTACGATGCCAAGCTGAGGCTCCATCGTAGTGAAGGGGTAATCAGCAATTTTGGGGCGTGCAGCCGAGAGCGAAGAGAGCAGGGTAGACTTGCCGGCATTCGGGAAGCCTACGAGGCCAACGTCGGCCAAAAGTTTCAACTCAAGTATGACGCTTTTTTCAATCGAAGGCTCGCCGGGCTGGGCATAACGCGGAGTGCGGTTGGTGGCGCTTTTGAAGTGCCAGTTACCCAGGCCGCCGCGTCCGCCTTTGAGCAGATTGACGAGTTGGCCATCATAAGTTACCTCGCAAAGGTATTCTCCTGTTTCAGCATCGAAAACGACAGTGCCGCAGGGTACCTCAACGATTACGTCCTCGCCGTCTTTGCCAAAACTGCGGCCTCCGGTGCCGGGCTGTCCGTTGCCGGCGAAGATGTGGCGACGGTATTTGAGGGGCAGGAGAGTCCACATGTTCTTGTTGCCTTTGAGTATGATGTTGCCACCACGACCGCCGTCGCCGCCGTCGGGACCGCCCTTGGGCACATACTTTGCGCGATGGAAGTGGCACGAGCCTGCACCGCCTTTGCCCGAGCGGCAAAGGATCTTTACGTAATCTATGAAGTTGGAGTCAGCCATTGGATTGTCGTTTTAATAATGTTACAATATTATAACCGCCGAGCTGGGCAAAAGTTCCGTTTATTCGCCGTAAAGCAGCGGATAAAGCACCGGCATAAGCTTATTGGCGTAATGGCGGAAGCCAAGGTCGGTGAGGTGGATGCCGTCGACAGTGCCGTCGTCCTCGGGTCCGTCAAGGCCTTCGGCGGTTACATAATAGATATTATTGGGATTTTCGGCCGCGAGCAGTTCGAAGTTCTTGCGGAAGTATTCGTTTTTCAGCGGCAGGTAGTCAGCGAAGTAACTGTTGTAGCGGCTATATGGGTAGAGCGGACCCTCGACCATGACGATTTTGGCATCGGGGCACTGGCTGCGGAGGATGTCAACAAAGCCATAGGTGAGCGAATCGCACATTATGTAAGTGCAATTGGGCACCGGATCGATGACGAAAACGTCAACGTCGGGAATCGTGGCCATTGCGCGGGCAACGCAACTGTCGAGTTTGCCCTCGCCCGAGAATCCGAGGTTGATGACCTCGCAATTTAGTTCGCGCGAAAGGATTGACGTGCCGCACATGCCGGGGCGCGAGGCGCAACCGCCTTGCAGGATTGATGTGCCATAAGCCACAACTTTCTTGGCGGGGCTGATCAGTTCGAGCGATCCGTCGGTGATGGTTGCGGCAGAGTCAACCTTAATCCACATCTGCTCCACGCCGTCGTATAGCGGCAGGTAGACCATGAACTCTTGCATCTCGCCGCTGAGGTTCTCGACGAAAGTTGACTCTACAATCTTGTTTTCCTTGTCTTTGAGGTACGGGCGTATGCAGTTGACGTGCATCCACTTGTTGCCATTGGCTCCGGCTGTGGCTTCCGGATCCCATATGTACAGGTCGGCGCCTTTCAGGCCGGTGTCGGCCATGTGTATCATGTGGGTGTCGTAGGTAAGTTGGTACTTAATGCCTACGCGAGTGGAGTTAGTGGCAAACCTCACGGCTATGCCCGACGAGCAACTTTGCCTCTGCCACAGATCGGTGCGAACGCTATCCTGCAGGTAGGCCGGCAGGCGAGTGTAAGGACTCGACGTGCTGTCCCAGCCTCGGTTGATGATGCGCAAGTCGGTTGCATCGACGTATTCCCATGGAGTGGCATCGTCGGCCCAGCCTGTCGCAAAAGCCATAAGGCCGGCCATGGCCATCAGTATCTTTTTCATAATCTGAGAGTTTTTTATGGATTTGGATTTAAGTATGTGATGTCAACAATCTATGGTCATGAAATCATGGGCCAACTGCATGCCCTCAGGAAGTGTGAGCCGTGCGGCCGGCCCGATTTGGTGGCTCATGTGGGTAAAATATACGTGCTTGGCCCCGATGCGTCGGGATGCTTCGATGGCTTGGGCAAGATTCATGTGCGACATGTGCTCTTCGTGACGCAGTGCGTTGATCACCAAGGTGTCTACACCTTGGAGCAGAGCGAAAGACTCGTCGCACATCGTTTTGCAGTCGGTGATATAGGCGAAATTGCGGACGCGGAAGCCGAGTATCTGCATCTTGTAGTGCATCACGGGGATTGGCATTACCTCGATGCCGGGGAACGGCTCGAACGGCACGCAGGGCTCGATGGTATGCATGTCAAACGTCGGCACGCCGGGGTAGGGATGCTTGGCGAAGCAGTAGGGCACCGCACGCTTGATGGCAACGGCCACGTCGGCCTGGCAATAGATGGGGAAGGGGCCGCCGGCGCAGTAGGGTCGGAGGTCGTCAATGCCTCCGACGTGGTCGTAATGTATGTGCGTCACCAGCAGGGCGTCGAGGCGTGGCGAGTTGGCCGTGAGAGCCTGAGTGCGAAAGTCGGGGCCGCAGTCGATGAGCAGGTTCTTGCCGTCAACCGACAGGATGGCCGACGCCCGCAACCGCTTGTCACAGGGGTCTATTGAGGTGCAAGTTTCGCACCTGCATCCTATTTGCGGTACGCCGGTCGATGTGCCGGTGCCAAGAAACAGCAGGTGCATCTACGCAAGTGCTAAAATTAAGGTCTGAGCCGCCACGACTCGCAGGAACATCGTGAGCGGGTAGACGGTAGAGTAACTTACGGCCGGAGCATCGTTGGCGGTAGAGTTATTGGCATAGGCCAAGGCTGGCGGGTCGGTATAGCCACCCGAGAACAGGCCCATGATGGTCAGGTAGTTGATCTTGTATTTGCCGCGAGCGTTGCAGCCGACGATTACGAGAGGCACCACTGTGATTACAAAGCCCCAGATGACCCACCACATGCCGGTGGTGTTGAACACGGCGTCAGCAAATCCCTCACCGGCAGAGATGCCCACCGAAGCAAGGAAGAGGCAGATGCCGAGCTCGCGGAGCATCATTGACGCCGAGCTCGACGTATAAGTTACAAGTTTCAATTTGTAGCCGAAGCGACTGAGCAGGATAGCAACTACCAGCGGGCCACCGGCCAGGCCAAGCTTCATGCCGAAGCCAATGTTGATAGAGCCGAGCAGGATGCCGAGCAGGATGCCCACGAAGATGGTGATGAGGTTGGGCTGGTGCAGGCGCTTCATCGAGTCTCCCAATTTGTTGGCAAGGCGGTCGATATCCTCGAGATCGCCGACCACGGTGATGCGGTCGCCGATTTGCAGGCGGAGGTTGGCCGAGGCCAGCAGGTCAACGCCGGCGCGGTTGACGCGCGTGGCG
>CAMWUM010000192.1 GCA_947177435.1 uncultured Muribaculaceae bacterium | reverse complement strand
GGGTGTATATGGCTGTTGCGTCGTCGAGGGAGTCGATGGCGATGTCGGCGATGCCTGAGTACGACAGGTCAACGGAGGCCTTGTTGCTCTCGAGCACGGTACCGTAGTTATAGACGGGCACCACTGTGTATTCGAAGTGGTAATCGCCGTCGGCGGCGTCAGCGCCCAGAGGCTCGTCGGTGTAGGTGGTTTCTGCAACGGGTTGGTCAGTGATCTGCATGCCGTCGCGGAAGATGTAATAGCCTACGACTGCCAGGTCGTCGGGTATCTGCGATGCTGCCTGGTAGGTCACGTCGTCGACCATCAGAGCCAGGGTGTCGTAGGAATTATGATGGATGGCGAAGTATTTCGCGCCCTCGGGCAGCTCGACGGTGTAGAGCGTCCACTCCTCGGGCAGCACGCCGTCAATAAGAGTGCCGGTGATTTCCACCTTGGCGGTGAATGACTCAACCTGGTTGTCGGTGGTAGAGTAGTACACCTCCATTGTCTCGGGCCATGCGATCATGCAGCTCTTGGCCCAGAAGGTCACGGTCTGGGCATTGCCTGACAGGGCGGGAGAAATCAGCCAGTTGTCATTCTGAGCGCTCTGGGCGCTGGGGGCCATCATAAACGAATTGCCGCTGTGGGGGGCAGCGTCATCATAGTATGCGTCCACCTCGGCCACCTCGCGGTTGAAGAGTTGGAAGCCGATGGGGGCAGTCTGATAAGGGTTGTATCCCTCACGGAAAATGTTGTAGGTCTTGACGCCGTCGCCGTCATATACAGTCCACTCGCCCGGGCCGCTGATGGTCATCGGGGTGTAGTCCTCGCTCTCGAAGTCTTCAACGATGGTTTCGGGGGCGGCGGCATCGTTGACGGGGGCGGTCCACGTGAGTGTCACCTTCTCTCCGTCGGTAGCGGCGGCTAAGTCATCTACGGTGGCGAAAGCGGGGCGCTTTACGGTGGCAGTGGCCTTGGCCTCATTGTCGTCGGGCGTGGCCTCGCCGTCGATGTTGGCGACAATCGCTATCTCCAGTGTCTCGGGGGCATTGAGGGGCACGGTGTAATCAAACGCCACATCGCCAAAGCCGTATGCGGCAATCTCAGCCAGGGGCTTGGTGTCGACCACGGCGCCGTTGATTGTCAGCGAAGCGGTGGCTGTCGCGGCGGCTTCGGTGCCGCAATTCTCGATGTGGGCCGAGCAGGCGATGGCCTCGCCGGGAGCAACCTTGGCGGGAATGGATGAAGTGACTATGTGCAGGTCGGCGGGCACGAGGTCGCGCACGCAGATGTTGTCGAGGGGGATGCTCCACGTGTGCTCGTCGTCGTTATGGATGGCCGACATGCGGATTTCGAATGTCACGGCGCCCTGCTCCTTGTAGGGGGCAAGCGACACGGTGGCCTGCGTCCAGCCGGTGGTGGGGTTCTCCTTCAGGTCGATGCTCTTGGCCAGCTCAAAGTCGGCAGTGCCGGGAGCCACGAACACCTCGATGAGGCTGCCCTGTCCCTGATACCAGAATTGCAGCGCGGGATTGGCGGCCTTGGAAATGTCGGCGCGCAGCGATGCCAGGCCCAGCACGGCGCTCTGGTCGTAAGGCAGCCAGTAGTAGAATCCGTTGTCGCCGTCCTGAGATGCCAGAGGCTCCGGAGCGTCGGGGTCTTCGGGGTCGAAGAGCGAGGCGAAATAGTCGTCGCTGATGGTGCCGTAATTCATCGTGCCGCTGCCCGACGATGCGAGGCTGTACATCCACATGCGCTGGAAGTAGCCTTCGGCAAACGATTCGGCGTAGGGCAACTTGTCGGGGGTGCCGGCCACGATGATGTTCGACACCTCGTCAAGGGAATAGTAGTCGCCGACGCCGGCAGTCACCTGGTAGGCGTAGAAGTCCTGCGCGGGCATTTCGGAATAGTCGAACGTGAACGATGTCTCGCCGGTCGAGGCCAAGGCGGGGTCATAATAGCTGCCGAAGGCGTCGAAGATGTAGTAAGTCAGGTTGTCGGTATCGACGTATCCTCCATGCTCGCCGACCTCGCCGGGAGCGGTCCACGACATAGTGGCCTTGGAGTAGTCGGGGCTGAGGGTGAGCTTAACGTCGGTCGGCGGCAGCGGGGTGTCGGGGCCGCAGAAGATGTTCTTGACTTCCACCTTCTCGCCGGCGGTTTCGCCGACGTATGCCACGGCGGTGAACCGATTGTTGTAGCCGGCGTACATCTCCACTTCCTGCACGATGGTCTGGCCGGGGGTTACGTCGGTAAATTCATACTTGTCAACCTCCCAGCGCGAGGTCAGGAGCACCTTGCTGATGCTTTCCAGGTCGGCGCCCGACTGGGTCTTGGTGGGGGCGGTGTAAGTCACCGTGGCCTTAAGTTCGCCCTTGGGCGCAAGCTCGTAGGTGAGGGTGCCGGCCACTGGCGGGTCAACCACCACCGGCGGCTGGGTCGAGCCCTGGCGCACGCCCAGGTTGGCCAGCTTCATCGTGCCTTTGTCGGCCTTGGCCGTGGTGCAGTGTACGCCAATATAATAGTAGCCTTCCTCGGGGATGGCGCAGTTGAATTCGTAGAGTGTGAAATCCTTCTCGGTATGGCGGGTAGAGGGGGCAATCTCGGCCAGCTTGCCCTCGAGCGTGGGTTCGGTGAACAGCCATGCGTCAAACGTCACAGCAGGCGTGCCGCTGCCCATTATGCCCACCTCGAACGACACCACATAGTCGCCGGCCGGCATGTGCACGGGCACGGTGATCAGCCAGTCGTCGTTATTGTCGATGCCGTCGGCATTGGGCACCATGCAGGCAGCGTAGCCGCTGACGCTGCCGTACTGCCATTGGCGGTTGTCGTCGTTTGCGTTGATTGCGGTATAGAGATTCTTGATATTGGCCAGGCCGTCCTTGCCCAAGCCGTGGGTGAATGGCACCTCAACAGTGTTTTCGGGGGCCTCGCCCAGAGCCTTGTTCGGGGCCGAGGCGCGCATGGCGTGCACACGCTCCTTTGTGGTGATTTGCTTCACCGCGCCGTTTGTTGCACCGGTGGCGCGAACCGGCGGAGTCGAGGCCGACACGTTCAGGGCGGCGGCCAAGGCAAATGTTAAGAGCAAACCTTTTCTCATAGACAAATGCGATTTTAATTAAACAATTGATAAACCAGACCGCAAAGTTACGATTTTTTATTGAAAAACCCGATGGAATTACAATATTTAATATATTCCTGAGCGATGTCGCAGTATGAATAAGGACGCGGCTGCGGCGAAAAGGAAATTTCGACGCAGCCGCGTATGTGGTAAGGGCGGGATTTTGGTCAGTAGGAAAGGGCCGCACGCACACGATGATAATTTGTCACCCAAACACCCGTAGTGCTGTTGTCTGTTCCATTCGACAAATCGACAAACCTTGCACATCTTGGATTAGTCTGGGAACAAGACCACCATCCAGTTTGTTTACTGGGCAGCAGATAATTCAGGTATGCGCAATCCTGAGGCAACTTGCACCTAAGGGTTACAAGTGTCTTCATGATACTTTCATGTTCTTGAAATGAATATTTCTTAGGATAAGTTAAATTCGCTCTGATATCCTGCAACTGTGTTATCGTGGGCAGATACCAGCCTGTAGTGTTCTTGTCGGGAGACGCAAGCGGTGAGTGCCAATCCGTTGTGCCGTATAAGTCACACGCATTGAAGGCAGGAAAATCCTCGAGCGTAGCATTATATTTTTCAAGTACCTCGTTTTTAATTTTTACCATATATCTATATCCCTGATATCCTTCACCTCCTGTCACGACGTCGTTACCGATGATAGGATTGTTGCCGCGCGCCTTGTTCCATTGTACAGAATCCAGCCGGGCATCAGTCAGAGCCATGACATATCCGTGGCACTTCTTGGTGGCTTCGGTGCTCGTGCCTTTCCATATCTTTTCAGGATAATCGGATTGATCGCTGAGGCTCGGGTGGCTATAATGACCGGAATAAAATACGACACCAACGCAGGTGTACGGATCAAGCAGATCCATAGCATCGTATGGCAGAGGATAGCCAACGTCGTCCTTGTTGCAGAAGAAATCGCCCACCTTCACTTTATCATCCATAAAATAACCCATGTCAATGGTTTCTTCGTGGAAAAAGCGCGTACTGCGTGTATGATTCGGACGTATGGTATGTACCCCGCCGTAGGTCTTGCCGTCGCGATAAGTGTACTCCCAATTGAAAGTGTACTCATCATCGTCACCTAAGATATATCGATAGCTACCGTCCTTAGCATGGTAGGTGATATCTACACGAGTGCTGTCAACGCACGCGTAGTACTTGAGATACTGAGGAGTATTGTAATCACCTAAATAGATATAAAAATCATCAAAGCCGGTATCGGAGTTGGCAAACTCGGTGTCGATAATTATATTAAGTTGTGGGTTAATTGTGTCATATGTTACCGCGATCTCATAGTTCCTCGGGTGGTAGTGAATGGTCTCGCCGTTGGCAAGCCTCCATTTCACTTTCGGATCCAGCACAAAGCAGTTTCTTATATGGCTGAGCTTCACCTCGATATTGCGCGTGGTCGGAAG
>CAMWUM010000191.1 GCA_947177435.1 uncultured Muribaculaceae bacterium | reverse complement strand
CCACTGGAGAGGTGGGTGAGTGGCTTAAACCAGCAGTTTGCTAAACTGCCGTAGGAGTAATCCTACCACGAGTTCGAATCTCGTCCTCTCCGCAAACCTCAAAATAAACCCACTGAAACTCAGTGGGTTTTTCTTTTATCGGCATTCAAGACTAAATACATGGAGAACGACAAGATCATCGTGCGTGGGGCTAAGGTGCATAACCTTAAGAATATCAATGTGGATATTCCGCTTGGTAAGATTGTGGGCGTGGCCGGAGTGTCAGGCTCGGGCAAGTCGTCGCTTGCCTTGGGTGTCCTCTATGCCGAGGGGTCGCGGCGCTATCTTGAGGCGCTTTCCACTTATACGCGTCGGAGGATTGCACAGTCCGCCAGGGCTGATGTTGAGGAGATACTCCACGTGCCGGCGGCTGTGGCTCTCCATCAGCGTCCCGGCGTGCCCGGGGTGAGGAGTACTTTTGGCACTGGCACCGAGCTGCTCAACAGCCTGCGCCTCATGTTCTCGCGCCTGGCAAGCCATCGGTGTCCCAATTGCGGTGCCTACCACAGCCCGTCGCTTGACGTGGCCGCTGAGAAAGAACTGGTTTGCGATAACTGCGGCACGCATTTCTTCGGTCCGGGCGCAGAGGATCTTGCTTTCAACAGCACCGGAGCATGCGAGAAATGCGGCGGCACGGGAGTGGTGATGACTGTTGACCGCTCGACCCTCGTGCCGGATGAGTCGCTAACTATCGACCAGGGTGCCGTGGCGCCGTGGAACAGCCTCATGTGGTCGCTCATGACCGACGTGTGCCGGGCAATGGGTGTGCGCACGGATGTGCCCTTCAACCAGCTTACAGACAAGGAGCGTGATATCGTGTTCAACGGGCCTGCCGTCAAGAAGACCATTCTGTACAAGGCTAAGAAAAGTGAGACGGCCGGCGAGTTGGATTTCACATACTACAATGCGGTCTATACCGTAGAAAACGCCTTGTCGAAGGTGACTGACGAAAAGGGCATGAAGCGTGTGGAGAAGTTCCTAAAAAGCGATGTGTGCCCGTGCTGCCACGGCACTCGCCTGTCTGATGCCGCCCGCGCACCGCGCATTGCGGGCATAGGCCTCGACACAGCCACGGCTAAAACCCTCTCGGATGCCATTGAATGGGTCAAGTCAGTTCCCGATACGCTGCCCGAAGAGATGAGGCAGATGGCCTCGAACATCGGCGAGTCGTTTCTCCTTACTGCTCGCCGTCTTGTCGACCTCGGCCTGGGATACCTCAGCCTCGACAGGGCATCGTCGACCCTCTCGACCGGCGAGCGCCAGCGCATGCAGCTGGCTCGTGTGGTGCGCAACCGCACGAAGGGCATATTGTACGTGCTGGACGAACCGTCAATCGGCCTGCATCCCGCCAACATCAACGGGCTCAAGGGCGTGATGCGCGACCTGATAGACGATGGCAACTCCATCGTGCTAGTTGACCATGATACTCAGATACTTCGCGATGCCGACTGGATGGTCGAACTTGGCCCTGGCGCCGGCGCCAACGGCGGAAGGATTATCGCTGAGGGCACAATACAGGATATTGAGCGCAATCCCGATTCGAAAATAGGGGCATTCCTGTCGGGCGACGGCGAGCGCAGGATAAGGCCCGAAATCCCTGACAGCATGATGTTTGACGAGGGGCGTATTGAGATGATGACCTCGGCCATTCATACCGTGAAGCCCCTTGAGATTTGCGTGCCCAAGGGGAGGCTTACAGTCGTTACCGGCGTGTCCGGATCGGGCAAGACCACTATGGTGCTCGAGAGCCTGGTGCCGGGCTTGCAGGCTGCCCTGAGCGGCACTGCGCTCCCCAACCATGTGAAATCCATTAAGGCTCCAGGCATAAAGCACGTGAAACTCATCGACTCCACCCCAATCGGGGCAAACGTAAGGTCGACCGTGGCCACCTATGCCAACATCCACGATGAACTGCGCAAGATATTCGCGCGTTCAGCCGGCGCAAAGAAACAAGGCCTTAAAGCCGGCGACTTCTCCTACAACACCGGCAGCCTGCGCTGCCCGGTATGCGACGGCACTGGCACCGTCAGCCTCGACGTCCAATTTCTGCCCGACGTGGATATCCCATGCCCCGAGTGCAAGGGGGCGCGCTATGGCAAGAGTGCATGGTCAGTCAAGATACCCGGTGCCTCGGGCCACGACGTGTCACTCCCCGAACTTATGGACGACGACGTGGACGTGGCCAAGGAGGAATGCTCGGCCCACAAAAGCGTAGCATCCAGGCTCGCTACCCTCGACAATCTCGGACTCGGCTACCTGACGCTCGGCGAGGCCACCCCAAGCCTGTCCGGCGGCGAGGCCCAAAGGCTAAAGCTCGCCACCGAAATGGGACGGGAGCAGAACGACACCGTGTTCGTATTCGACGAGCCCACGATCGGACTCCATCCGCTCGACGTGATAAAACTCATCGACGTATTCCAACGACTGATAGACCTCGGCGCCACCGTAATCGTAATCGAGCATGACCTCGACATCATCCGCAACGCCGACCACATCATCGACATGGGCCCCGGCGGAGGCATCTCCGGCGGCTCCGTAGTCGCCACCGGTTCCCCGTCCGCCCTCGCCTCCAACCCCGCCAGCATCACCGCCCGCTTCCTGTAGCCCTCTTTACAGGGCGAGGGCGGAGAGGAGGCGGGCCAGGGCGGAGGAGGTTTCGCATTGGGCTTCGATGCGGAGTTGTTGGATCTCTTCGTAGTTGTTGCGGACTTGGAGGAGGTCGACGAGGCTGACGTCGCCGTGGGTGTAGGCTTCGAGGTAACTGTCGAAGATTTGCTGGGATTCGGCGATAGTGGCGGTGTCGAGCGAGGTGAGCAGGGCCTGCGCGGTGCGGTAGTTGAGCAGGGCTGAGATCACTTCGCTTTCGACGGCTTGGCATGCTTCGTCGTACTGCAGCCGGGCTTGCTCGACGCGGTATTGTGAGGCTTGGATGTTGCCTCGGTTGTGGTTGGAGAATTTGAGGGGAATGGATACGCCGATGGTCATGCCTGAGAATTTGGGGGCGGGGGCGATTTCGTTGCGCACCTCGGTGTTGTAGTTGTAGCCAAGGGTTACGTCGAACTCGACATTTCTCTCACGACGTGCCACGGTCAGCGCTTTCGCGGCTACGTCGACGTTGCCCATAGCAGCTCGCAGGTCGGCGCGGCGCTCAATGGCCATGGCCACGAGGTCGGCGTCGGAGGGCTCAGTTTCACCCAGAGACAAACTTAGGCAGGGCATGGCTTCGGTGACGGGTTCGAATGAGTCGGCCAGTTTGGGGTCGCCCATCAGCAGGGCGAGATTGAGCATGGCGTCGTGGTAGCGGGCATAGGCGGCGCGTGCGTCGGCCTGGGCCTTGCGGGCTTCGATGCCGGTGGCCATGGCATCGACCTTTCTTATTTCGCCTATGGCCAGGCTAAGAGAATCACCGCGCGCTATCGCGTCCATCCTTTCGCTGAAGCTGAGAGCGAGGACGTACAGTTGTTTTTCTTTGATGGCCTCGAAATATGCGATTGTTGCCTCGCATCTAAGGCAACGCAAGTAGTCGTCAAACAGGGCGCGCGCCAGTTGCTTTTCGGAGTGTGCCAGGTCGATGGCGGCGCCTCGGCGCCCGGGCGAGAAGGTATAGCCGAGTTCGACTGACACGCTTTGGCCCATCTGCATGCGGTGGTCGTCGTTGTTGGCGTACTCTACGCCGATTGTCGGGTCGTTGTAAACGCGGGCGGCTATCTCCTCGGCGTCGGAGATGAATAGGTTAAGCCTTTCGGCGGCGAGGCCGATGTTGCCGTTGATGACAGCCGACAGGCAACTGTCGAGCGTCAGCGGCGTGGCAGCGCTTAGTATGGCCGTGGCTGACAGGAAGGATATGGCGAAAGATATGATGCGTTTCATTTCTTGTGCGTTGTGAGGTAGTGTTTTTCGATGGCGTAATAGATAACCGGCAGGACAAACAGGGTCACGACCGTGGCGAACAGCAGGCCGTAGACGATGACGGTGGCGAGAGGACGCTGTACGTCGCTGCCGATGTTGGTTGACAGTGAGGCGGGCAGCAGGCCGAGCACGGCCACAGAGGCGGTCATCAGGATAGGGCGGAAGCGGTGGCGTGCGCCTTGTACCACGATCGATTTCAGGTCGTCGTCGCCTCGCTGTTTGCGCAGGTCGTTGATGTGGCTGAGCATGATTACGCCGTTCTGGATGGCCACACCGAAGAGGGCGATGAATCCGACGGCCGACGATACGTTGAGCGTCATGCCGCGCACGTTGAGGGCCAGCATGCCGCCAAAGATAGCCAGGGGTATAACCATAAGGATGGTGAACGCCATGCGTATCTTGCCCAGGGCTATGATCAGCAGTATCAGCATTACGGCCAGTGCCAGAGGCACCACCACGCCCAGTCGTGAATAGGCCCTCGATTGGTTTTCAAACTGGCCGCCCCACTCGAGTTTGATATTGTCGCGGTCGAAATCGAGCCGTTCGTCGATTGTCTTGTTGGCCTGAGCCTGTATCTTTTACACATCTGA
>CAMWUM010000190.1 GCA_947177435.1 uncultured Muribaculaceae bacterium | reverse complement strand
GAGCATGTCGTAGTAGACGGCTTCGGGCATGGCTATTTCGCCAATCTGGGCGTTGTCAACCACCACGGGCACGCGGGCCTCGGTGATGCTGTTCCAGTTATCGCCTCCCTGCGAGTTGCCGTTGCACATCAGGCGCACGTAGCGGGCCTCGACCGGACCGAACTTGTAGCGCTCCATCTCGTCAGTCATACCGCTCGACTCACAGCCCTCAAGCACGGTCGTAAAGGCGTAGCCGTCGTTGGAGATTTCCACGTCGAAGAAGCTGCGGCGATTGGCTCCGGAGTAGAAAGCAATGTCCACGCCCTTGACAGTCTGCACAGAGCCAAGGTCGAAGCATATCCACTGCTTCAGTCCGGCCTGGCTCCAGCGAGTGCCGATATTGTTGTCGATTGTGTTGGTGGCGGGGTTGCCCGACTGCGCGCCGATAGCCTTTACGGTCATGCCCTGCGGGGCGGGAGTGAGCGGCACAGTGCGAATGAGGGTGCGCTTTTGGTCGGAGGCCATCTCGCCGCCGGCTTCACTCATAAGGCCAACAACCTCAAACGCGTAGCGGCCATAATCGAGAGGTTCGGCAAGGGTAAGGGTGACTGTACGGTCGCCGTCGAAAGCAATATCAGCCTGGTTCATCGGCTGGCCGTCGAGCAGATAGTGGGCAGCATCGGTGGCCATCGCTGCGTCGGGCTTGTCGTTGAACGTGGCGATTATGCGGTTGCTTGCGGCGAGCTTGACGGTACTGAGGCGCAGGGTGGCCACGTCGGCGTCGCCGGCTGCGTATTTCACCATCTCGGAGGCGGCCAGCAGGAAGGCGCCAGTGCCGAAGTCGGCGGTCTGCCCAGCGTTGATTACTACGCCCGGCTCGGCCTTGCTGCCGATGGGCTGCACGTAGCCAACCGAATTATCGGGCTGGATGGCAATGGTGGTAAGATAGTTCCAAGCCTTCTCCACCACCTGTCCATAATCCTTATCTGAGAAAATGCCATGGTTGATGCCCCAGAGGTAGCCGGCCAGAAAGAGAGCAGTTCCGCTAGTCTCATAACCCGTGGCGTAGTTAGGCTCGAGGATGCTACGCGTCCAGTGGCCCTCGGGCTGCTGAGCGGCTTTGAGGGCCTCGGCCATCATGCGGTAATACTGTATGTACTCGTCGCGGTGGGCGTCGTTGGCGGGCAGATCCTCGAGCACGCGACCGAATGCGGCGAAGATCCAGCCTGCGCCTCGGGCCCAGAAGTCCTTCTTGGGAGTCGGGTCATCGCCTACCTTGATTGACCAGCCTGGATATACGTAACTGCCGTCGCGGTAATACAGATGTTCCTCCTCGTCCCACATCAGGTCGGTGGCCCAGCGCCAGTACTCGTACATCTTGTCGAGGTACATCTGGTTGCCAGTGTTGGGGTAAAGCCTTGTCATAACGGGCATTACCATATAGAGGCCGTCGACCCACCACCAGTAGCCGCTGTAGTCGGTACTCATCTGGTACTCCATCACCTCTATGGCGCGGGCTATCTTATAATCTGCGGGGTCGAGGTTGTAGAGGTCAGCGTAGATTTGGAAGCAAATCTGGTTGTCGCCGAAGAGCACATAGTCAGGGCCCTCGCCGTAGGTGTACTTCCAGCGCGACTTGTCGGTGCCGGTTGAGCCCTTCCAGTTGTTGCGTTCGGCCCAAGCCTCGGAGAATGCGCGGAAATCCTCCTCGCCGGTGGCCTTGTAAGCGGCCATGTTGCCGGTATGGTAGACGGCGCGGTTCCAGAAGTAGTCGCCGTGCACGGGGTTGGTCTCCTGCCAGTGGCGGTTTACGTCATAGATGTAGTTGAGCACATCCTCGCGGTTGGGGATGGTCGTGGCCGAGGTCTCGACGATGGGCGAGTCCACCTTCTTGCGGAAACGCTCCAGGGCGTCAAACCAGTCGTCGTCATTGGGGTAAACGCCGGCGGGGAACACGTTCCAGCCGCCGCCGAAATAGTAGGTAAGTTCGGTACCGGGAGTATAGTCGCAAGTCAGCACAAGGTGGTCATTGAGCACCTTGGCTTCGGTGGCGCGCCCAGGGATGTAAGCGCCGGCATAGAAGCGTGCGCCAGGCGAGGTAACCGTTCCCTCCGAGGGCTGCTCGGCCAGACCAATGAGGCCGGGAGTGACGGTGTACGTGGCCGACTTGAAGTCGCCGCTCATGTCGGTGTGCATGTACAGGGCCACAGCAAGGGTAATCGGAGCCGAAGGGCCATCGTAACGCACGGTGGCCTTGTTAAGCATCGATCCGGCCGTGGTCTCAATCGTGACGGTCTTGGTGTACGTGTTGCCGTTAACCTCCACGTTGTTGTAAACAATCTCAACCTCAGAGCGCAGCAGTCCGTTGCGCTTCACGGTCCAGGAGTTGTGCGGATTATGGGTGACAACTTGGCCATTGACCACGTGCGACACGCCGCCAGCGCCGAGCCTGCGGCCATTGACCGAGTAGGCGTCCACGCCGTATGCGTTCTCACTGTGGTAGTTGCTCTGGTTATACATATCGTCAATCACGGGGCGGCTCATCTTTTTCTGCCAGAGGTCAACGCCGTTGCCCGTGTTGGGCTCGTTCTTAAGCAGTGTATTACTGTACATGCGGTACGCAGCCAGGTCGTTCTCCCAGGCGATGTCGTCGCGGCTGCCGGGAGCCTTCACGGCTGCGTAGGTCAGTTTTTCTGGCTGCGAGGGGGTACCAGGGGCAAGCGTGTACTCCACTGCCGCGCCCTTTGGCACCGATGCGCGGAACAGAATGGTGCCTCCATCCGTGGCTTCAAACGGCACGACCGTGCCATCGGGGGCGATCAGGCACACTGCCGAAGCACTGGCGCCGGCGGGCAGAGCCACCTCCACCACTTCGTCAACGCGGTCGAAGCCGAGCGTGTTCTTCAGCCTTATCACCTGCCCGTCGGCCGAGGCCTGTGGAGCAAAAGCGACGGCAGCCAGTGCGGCCACGGCCCAAGCTTTAGCTTTGTAGGTAAGAATAGTCATACAGATATTATGATTAGGTATTGTAATTCAAGGCAATTATTCCCGTTGGCAAATTTACGGAAAAATTTTCACATTTCCCAAAAACATTTCCATTTATGGGAAAAAATCATTAACTTTGTGCTGTGATGAAAATTAACACCTCTTCGGCTATGCATAAAATACTCTCTCTTCTGACAATGGCTCTTCTCCCAATCCTTTTGGGCGCGCAAAATGTGATAGACAACGGCGAAGGCTTTGCACTGATGCATGACATAACCTCCGCCAGCATTACTGATTCCAGAGGCCGCGATTGGGACTGCGGAAACTTTACCCAGAATCCTACTGTCAAAGTTAGCTTTAACAGCAAGGACCCGGAAATCAAATCTTTGCGCGTTGCCGTCAAGCGCTGCAACGGAATGGTTCGGGCGGGCTATACATTTACTCTGCTCTCTTACGCCGTGGCTGACAATGCCCCGAACATAGATATAAAAAGCATTTCTTCCGGACAGATTGCCGAGTTTGACGTATCAATACCTGGCAGGTATTGTTTAGCGTATTGCGCAGTCGATGAATTTGACAATCCTATTTTCACCGAGTTAATAGAATTTGATTCGCTGTATGATGACGGCAACTGGGTATATCTTGGAGAAGCCTTACTGTCTTCCGGCGTGTTATCATCGGAAAATATTTGTTGGCATGTCTTTTACTCAAACGGTACTGGATTTTTGGAGAGCCCTGGTGACGATATGTGGTGGCATTGCCCGGTGACATATCCGTATTACTCAGGCGAGACATGGTCGGCGCCAATTGATTATCACCCTGGGCTGAAAAAGTACAGAATAGTAAATCCTTTTTCATACAGCACTGACTTTAAGGAATATCTGCCTGACGACAATGATCTGGCGTGGGCTCTGTATTCTAATGTGGAATATATGGCCGAAGGATTTGTATTTGACTTTCAGAATCCTGCATGGTTCATCCTAAATGCCGAAAATGAGGCCAATACCTATTGCGAGCCAACGCGCACAGGCATCGCTCTCATGCATAACCTTAACCCATATCTTTATATCGCGCATCCATACAGACAGCATGTAGGCTATATACATTATGACGTGTGTCCAGTACAAAACCTCAAGAAATCGGGACGGTACGTCGATATGCCATTGGATGACGAAAGTGAAGCTTCATTAATCATCAAATTCCCACTCAGAAAATCAGCTCTCGAAGATGCTAATGACGACGAGGGCCAAACGGAATACTTCACCCTCGATGGAATAAAGACCTCCGCCCCCGGAAAAGGCCTCCGCATCGTCAAGCAAGGCTCCACAACCAAAATAATCTATTCCCGATAGCCAACTGTACCAGTGAAAATCGGCCAACTGTATCAACGAAAAACCGCCAACTGTATCAACGGAGTTGAATTAAATTTTGTAATTCAACCACTTAACCATTTTCATGGAAAGTGCTGGTTGTACCGGCCGGATGCCTAAAAAATTAAAAGGACGGCGGAGATGCTCAAGAGCAAATACGCCGTCGTGAAACCTATGCTAATATGACATTATTGCATTGCACAAAGTTACGGACTGTATGTTATAAACATATGAAGCGGCCGACGAAGAGGATATTGTT
>CAMWUM010000189.1 GCA_947177435.1 uncultured Muribaculaceae bacterium | reverse complement strand
GCCTCACCATCGCGCAGATTTCCGACCTGCACACCGGCAGTTTCGGCGATAGCAACGCCTTCCTCGACAAGTTGGTCGCCAAAATCAACTCGCTCAATCCCGATGTCATAGTCTTCACTGGCGACATAGTGGACTGCCGCAGTGCCGAACTCAAGCCACATATGGCTTCGCTCTCGCGCTTGCGCGCGCCCATGGGCGTGTACTCTATATTAGGCAACCATGACTATGCCACCTATGCCCGTAAGCGCCTCGACGAGGCCCAGCAGCAGGCCGACGTAGATTCGCTGCGCATGATGCAGGCCCGCATGGGCTGGCGCATGCTCAACAACAGCCACGTTATCCTTGGCTCGGACTCGGCGGGTTTGGTTCTCATCGGTGTCGAGAACATCGGAGAACCGCCGTTCAAGTCATACGGTGATCTGAAAGCTGCCTATCCCACGCTCTCCGACAGCCGCCCCAAGGTGCTCCTCAGCCACAATCCCCGCCATTGGCACGACAGCATCGCCGGCGTCGACAGCCTGCGCATTGACCTCACGCTCTCGGGCCACACCCATGCCATGCAGTGCGAGGTGGGAGGATTTTCGCCCAGTGCTTGGCGTTATCCCGAGTGGTCGGGTTTGTATGATGATGACATGGGGCACAGGCTTTACGTCAACATCGGAGCCGGCGAGGTGGGTTTTCCCGTCCGCATCGGGGCTGCTCCGGAAATCACTTTGTTCACTCTTAAATCCGCCAATCCGTGATTGACATACCCGATATAATCGCACGTCGCCTGGGTCTGAACCAGCGCAGCGTTGAGTCCACCATAATCCTGCTCGATGAGGGATGCACCATCCCATTCATCAGCCGATACCGTAAGGAATGCACCGGCTCGCTCGACGAGGTGGAAATCCGCGACATAGAGACGCTGTACCATCAGCTGCAGGAACTCGAAAAGCGCAAGGCTTACATCCTCGACACCATCGAGAAGGCCGGCGTGCTCACCGACGAACTGCGAGCCAAGATTGAGGAGTGCGTCGACGCGCCCCAGCTCGAGGACTTGTACCTACCGTACAAGCCCAAGCGTCGCACCCGCGCTCAGATAGCCCGCGAAAAGGGCCTCGAGCCGCTGGCCAAGATAATAATGGCGCAGAACGCCCGCGATGTCGAGAGCGCCGCGCATAGGTTTGTCACAGATCAGGTCGAGACCGAGGCGGACGCCATCGGCGGCGCGAGCGACATCATCGCAGAGTGGGTGAGTGAGAACGCCCGCGCCCGCTCGTGGATTCGCTCCAAGATGGAGCGCCAGGCCGTAATCTCGGCCAAGATTGCCCGGGGCAAGGACGCCGAGGCGGATAATTACAGGAATTACGAGAATTTCCGCAGGCCTGCCAGCAAGTGCTCGTCGCACCACATTCTGGCTCTGCGCAGGGGCGAGCGCGAGGGAATGCTCAAATTGTCGGTTGAAATCAACGACGAGGATTCTCTGCGTTTTCTCAACGGCCTATTCATTCGCAAGACTGCCACCGACGCTTGCGCCCGCATTGTGGAGGATGCCGTGGCCGACAGTTATTCGCGCCTGATACTCCCGTCGATTGAGAACGAAGTGTCGGCCATCTGGAAGGAGCGCGCCGATGAGGAGGCTATCCGACTTTTCGCCGACAATCTGCGCCAGTTGCTTCTCGCCGCGCCGCTCGGCCGCAAGAGGGTGATGGGCGTAGATCCGGGCTTCCGTACTGGTTGCAAGATCGTCTGTCTGGATGAGCAGGGCAATCTCCTGCACCACGATGTTATATATCCTCAGCGAGAGCGTGTGTCTTCATCGCTGAAAATCTCAAAATTGGTCGACGATTACCAGATTGACGCTATCGCCCTTGGCAACGGTACGGCCAGCCGCGAGACTGAGCAATTCCTGCGCGTAATCCATTTCCCCAGGGAGGTGGAAATTTTCGTCGTGAGCGAGAGCGGCGCCTCGGTATACAGCGCCTCCGATCTGGCCCGCGAGGAGTTTCCCGATAAGGATGTGACCGTGCGCGGCGCTGTGTCAATTGGCCGCCGCCTCATTGACCCGCTGGCCGAACTCGTCAAGATTGACCCCAAGTCGATCGGAGTGGGGCAGTATCAGCATGATGTTGACCAGTCTGCCCTCAAAGATTCGCTCGACTATACGGTGATGAGCTGCGTCAATCTCGTGGGCGTAAACGTCAATACAGCCTCTAAGCAGTTGCTGTCGTATATATCCGGCATTGGTCCGATGCTTGCCTCAAACATTGTGGCTTACCGCGCCGAACACGGTGACTTTACCTCGCGCCACCAGTTGATGCGAGTGCCCAGGATGGGTGAGAAGTCGTACCAGCAATCGGCTGGTTTCCTGCGCATTCCCGGAGGCGAAACACCCCTCGACAATACTGCCGTGCACCCCGAAAGTTATGGCATCGTGCAGCGCATGGCTGCCGACCTAGGCGTAGCTGTTGACGAACTTGTGAGCAACAAGGAATTGATTGGTAAGATTGACCTGCAAAAGTATGTAACTGACACAGTGGGTCTTCCCACGCTTGCCGACATCAAGGACGAATTGCTGCGTCCGGGCCGAGACCCGCGTGAGCAGGCCGAAGAGTTTGCATTCGACCCCAACGTCACCTCGATTGAGGATCTCGCGGCCGGCATGGAACTCAACGGTATCGTCAACAATATCACAGCCTTCGGAGCATTCGTTGACATTGGCGTGCATGACAGCGGCCTGGTGCACATTTCGCAACTCGCCGACAAGTGCGTGGTCAATCCCGCCTCGGTGGTGAAGCTTAACCAGCGAGTGCGAGTCCGCGTGCTTGACGTTGACCTTGGCCGCCGGCGCATATCATTGACTATGAAAGGAGTGCCCCAGCCATGACCGTTCTTTGCCTTGGCTCAAACGCCCCTGACGGCGAGGCTAAAATCAGCGAGGCTATGCGCATGTTGCAGGCCAAAGGCTGCCGCGTGCTTGCCTCCAGCCCCATCTACCCGAGCAGCCATGGTTACCTCAACCAGGTCGTCGCCATTGACCCGGGCCAATATGACCGGGCGGTGCTCACCGCCCTCACTAAGTGGGTTGAGCGCCGCCTGGGCCGCCGGCCCGAAATGAAATCCGCCGGCCAAGTGCCAATCGACATCGACATAGTAATCCTGCGCGGCCAAACCCTCCGCCCAGCCGACTTCGCCTCCCCCTACTTCCGGCAAGGCTACTCCTCCATAAACCAATAACAAAGGCCGCCCGATTTTCTCAGGCGGCCTTCGTTTTGCTTTTTGTAGGTTAGCGTATGATGAATTTTTTGCCGTGGCGGATGTAGATGCCGGGGGCCGGGGTGCCGGTGATGCGGCGGCCTTGCAGGTCGTAGGTAGCGTCGTCGCGCTGTGGGGCGATGGCATCGGTTACGCCGTCTGATTCTTGGCGGACGATACTGATGTTGCCCACGAGCACTTCGTTGTAGAGGTCTGACGACTTGGCGGTCTCCCAGCGGAGCACCATGTTGGTCTGGGCAGAGATTTCGAATTCGAGTTCGGCATCAGTGGTGGCTGTAATGCGTTGCGACGGGCCGTTTTCCTCGACGATGTATTCGGGCGTAACTTTCTTTTCGGCGATTGCTCGGCCGGTCAGGCCCTTGACGGTAGCCTTGATTTCAGGCGCGCCTTTCCATCCCACGGTCGAGAAGCGGAGGGTGTATTTTCCGGGCTCGAGGTTGAGGCGGTAGTCTGAATCCTCGCCGTAGCAGATATATCCGAGTGCGTCGGTGCCAGAGCGGAAATAGAAGGCGTGTGTCATCTTGCCTTCGGGTGAGAATGCCATGACTCGCGGGCCGAGAGAGTATTCACCAGCCGTGCGCACGCCGCCGTCGAATTTGGCTTTCCAGCCCGGGGGTACGACAGAAGCGCCGTAGACCGAGAAATGGTCGGAGTAGACTGGCACAGTGTCGTCACCGCCGAGATTGCCTCTGTCGCTGCTGCGCTCAAACACTACGGTGTTGACGCTGAATGGCTCAATCACTATCGATGGCTCGTAAGTCTCTTCGTCAAACTCGAGCGGGCACTTTTCCATATTGACTGTGCCTGTGGTGGATACCAGCATGCCGTAGGTGGAGTAGAAAGGCAGGATGAAGTTGACGTCGTATGACTGCCCCGAGGGGTTGATGACCATGGCTACGATGCTGTCGCCCGACTCGGTGATGTAGGCTGACGACGACAGTTGGCCGTCGGGGTCGGTCAGATAGTGTGCCGTGCGGGTTGTGCCTGACACGTACTTGGCGTAGTGCGAGAGGATATATCCGCGCTTGGTGATTTGGTTGTTGACGGTGCCATAGTCGCCGTCGCCGAGGCAGCCGTAGTAGCGCTTGAGCGAATAGTGGACCCATGCGCTCATGTTGGCCAGCATGGCGTTGTTGATGCTGCGGGCGAAGAGGAAGCCGTCGTTGCGCCAATCTATGTCGAGGCCTTGGTTTTGCTGGCGCTCGTTGATTAGAAATTCGGTCATCCACACTTCCTTGCCCTTCTGTGCGGCCAGGGGGTAGGAGGAGCCGTTCCAGCCATAGAAGTGGCCTCCGAGGATGTCGAGTTGCTCGCAGGCGCCTGGATCTTTCAGTATGGGCTCGTGC
>CAMWUM010000188.1 GCA_947177435.1 uncultured Muribaculaceae bacterium | reverse complement strand
TCTATACATAAAGCACCCCAAAAGTTTTGTGTCTAACTTTTGGGGTGCACTTCATTTCGGTCCGGGGCTGGGAGGAGTGGTGGGGAATTACTTTACGTAGACTTTCTCGGTGTGAGAGCCGATGCGGCGGATGTAGAAGCCGGGGGCGATGTTGGCCGGATTAACGGGCATGCCTTGCAGGTTGTACCAGGCTTCGGCACCGGCCTCGGCATCGATGGCGGCCATGCCTGCGGCTTGGTCAGCGGTGAGAATCAGGAACTCGGCGGGCGCCTTCTTGTTGCTGTACACGTACTCGCCGGCGGCGGTGCCGTCAAAGCCGAAATAGTCGGTCGACGGGCGCCACATGGCGCGAAGGTTGTAGCCGCGGGTGGCATGCTCGACGTTGATTGACGATGCCACGGCGGGAGCGTCGGAGCTCAGGCCAATGCGCCAGTATTCGTTGCCCTCGGCCATGTAGCCGTCGGCGGTCTGCAGAGTGTAGAAAGACGCGAACTTGTCTACCTTGGCCACGGTGAACTGGAACGATGCGTTGTCGAGGTCGAGCTCGGCGAGCTGGAACTGACCGTTGTTGCCGGCGGTGTTGCTGCGCAGGTAAAGTTGCGAAGCGAGGTCGTAGAGGTAGTACTTGGTGTTGGGGTCAGCCACCTTGTCGCCCCAGTTGTTCTCGACGGGGTCAACCTTGCCGGTGGTGACGATGCCGAGCTCGGCGGCCGAACTCCAGGCGTTGCCGTTGACCTCCGACTTGGCCACAAGGCGGAAGTAGCGGGCCGACACGGGCTGGCTGAGCTCTACGATCTGCTCGCCTGCCACGTCCTTGAACTGGCCGGTGGCAGCGGGAGCGCCCCAGATGGCGGGATTGTTGCCGAAGTAGATTTCGTAGTCCTTGACGCGGCCGTTGCTCTGGTCGCTGCGGCCCTCGTAGACGAATCCGGTGACGGCGTAGGTATCCTTCATGTCGATGATGATCTCGTGGGGGCAGCTGGTCGTATTGGCGCCGTAGCTGGTGTGCCAGATGGTGGACGAGTTGCCGTCAATGGCGTTCTTCACGTCTTCGCCGCCGCCCTGGTTGCTGTCAACGCTGTACACGGTCCAGTAGGTCTTAGCCACGTACATGGGTATCTGGGCGTCGGTGACGAGGCTCTGTGCCAGGCCGGGCTTGGTGCAGTAGGCCATCACGTAGCCGCCGTCGCGCATCTTGATCGAACGCGAGAACTCCTTCCAGGTCTCGCCGCCGTCGATGCTATAATATATGGTAGCGCCTTCTGTCTTGGTGGCGAGCTTCACCTGGCCCTTGTTGGCGGTGATGCTGACGGGCTGGCACTGGCTCTGGCCGATGCGGGCCTTGGCCACGAGGGCCTTGTCGTCCATCTGGCCATCGATAGGCAGGAGGATGAACGAGAACGACATGGGCTCGGCGCGGAGCTCGTACTTCTCGAGCACGTCGGGGCCACAGCTGGCGTTGCCGATGGCGCGCACGGCGGCGTCAATGTTGACCACCGTGGGGTCGCAGTGCTTGAACTGGTAGGGGTGCTTCTTGCGGGTGCTGTTCTGGTCGATGTTGTCGGCCGGGCGCCAGTGGCCCACAGAGGCCGACATCTGCTCGGGGGCAACCACCATCAGGCCGGCGCCCGATGCGTCGGTGAGGGCGATGAAGCGCACTTCCTCCTTGTTGCCGCACTCTTGGGGCAGGACGTAGGGCACCCATTGGTCGGTGACGCTGCTATGGTAGAGGCCGGGGTGCGAGCACTCCTTGCGGTCGCGGTAGTTGTCCCACGGGCCACGGCCGTACCATGCGAACTGCTCATAGTCCTTGGGCATCTCGAAGTTGAAGCCCAGGCGGGGGATGATTACGCCATTTTGCGAGGGGGTGATCATCGAGCTGACGGCGATAGCGCCGTCGGGCATGACGGTGTACGACATCTGCGCGCGGAACGACGTGGGAGCGGTGCCCGTATAGTTGTCGTCGATGGCCAGGGTGATGCTGCCGTCTTCGTTCTTGGTGGTCGTCCACTCGCCGGCCTTGGCGGTAAGGCTGCGCAGGCCATTGCTGATCCACGCGCCGTTCTGGCGGCCGTCGTTGTCGGTGGGCAGGCGGTATGCGTTGAGCTTGATAGTCTTGTTGATGAGCTGCTTGCCGCCGGCGGTGTAGGATGAGAGTTGGCCGGTGGTCTTGGAGAACACGGCGGTGAAACCGGTGCCGGTGATGGTGATGGCGCCGTCGGCGTCGGTCATCTGCAGGGTGCCTGCGGCCGAAGCGTACGGGTCTTTCTTCACGGCGTCGCGGATGCGGAACTGCTCGGAGGCCACCTCGTAGCCAGCCTCGGCCCAGTCAGTGGCCTGGGTCTGGGTGACGGAGAAGCGCACGAAGTATTCGGCGCCGGCCACGGCGTTGTCGGGCAGGAGGTTGCCGAGGTTGATGGCCTGGGTCTTTCCGCCGGCGCAGTCGATGCCGTCGATGTTGCCTGAGGCTACAACTACGCCGTCCTCAAGCACTTGGTATGCGAACTTGTATGCCGACAGGTTCTTGAATGCCATCTTGTTCTTGACCACGAACGCGCCGGTGAGGCTGTCGGTCATCACGAAGTCGGCGGGCTGGTAGATCTTCTTGACGTTGTAAGTCTTGTCGGTGTACGAGCCGTCGGGCATCACCACGCCGTTGATGCAGAAGTTGCCGTCGTTGGGAGCCTCGCCAAAGTCACCGCCGTAAGCGAAGTAACTTTCAGATGCGTTGCCGGGCACGGCGGTGCGCAGGCCCTGGTCCTTCCAGTCCCAGATGAACTCGCCGGCCAGCGCCGGGTATTCCTCGTAGAAGTTGTAGTACTCGCGCTGGTTGCCCATCGAGTTGCCCATCGAGTGGGAGTTCTCGCATTGCACGTGGGGCTTCACCTTCTGGCCGCTGTTGGCCTGGTTGAGGCGGTCACGGCCGATCTGGCCGATCCAGTCAGAGCCGGCGTACATGGTGCTGGACACGTCGGCGTAGTCGCTGTTGCCCTCGTAGTGGGTCAGGCGGGTCTTATCAAGAGCCTTGACGGCATCGCGCACGGCTGCGAAGTTGGCGCCGTTGCCCGACTCGTTGCCGTATGACCAGATGATGATGGCCGGGTGGTTGCGCATCGACAGCACGTGGCGCTGGTTGCGCTCGACCATGGCGGGCTTGAAGGCGTCAACGCTCGACAGGCGAGTGTTGGCGTGGCATTCCACGTCAGCCTCGGCTATCATATAGAGGCCGTACTTGTCGCAGAGGTCGTAGAAGTAGGGGTTGTTGGGGTAGTGGCTGGTGCGCACGGCGTTGATGTTGAGCGCCTTCATCGACTTCACGTCCTGCTCCATCTCCTCGCGGGGCACGTGGCGGCCGTACTCGGGGCTGAAGTCGTGGCGGTTGACGCCGTGGATAAGCAGCGGCTGGCCGTTGATGAGGATTTCGCCCTTGCTGCCGATTTCCACCTGGCGGAAGCCGAGCTTGTGGCCGCGGACGTCCACCTCCTTGCCGCTGGCGTCGGTGAGGGTGAGCGAGAAGTCGTACAGGTTGGGCTCCTCGGCGCTCCACAGGCGCGGCGCGGTGACGTCGAAGCTGAGGTTGTAGTCGCCGGCGGCGCTGATGGCCATGCTCTTCTCGGCGACTACATTGCCGCCGTCGGCCACCTTGGCGGTGAGCTTGCCGCCGGCCAGGGCGTTGCCCGCGATTTTGACGTCGACGTTGACGGTGGAGTTGGTGTAGTTGTCTTTGAGGGCGGTGGTGGCGAAGTAGTCGCGGATTTGCGTCTGCGGAGCCGACCAGATGAACACGTCGCGGGTGATGCCCGTCATGCGCCAGTAGTCCTGGCACTCCAGAAACGAGCCGCTGGTAAAGCGGTACACCTGCACGGCCAGCGTGTTCTCGCCGTCGGTGATCAGGTCGGTAATGTCAAACTCCGAAGGCAGGTACGAGTCCTCGGCGTAGCCGGCGCACTGGCCGTTGACCCACACGTAGTATCCGTGGCCCACGCCGTTGAAGCGGATGTAGACCTTGCGGCCGGCCCAGTCGGCGGGCACGGTGAACGTGCGGCGGTAGTTGCCCACGGGGTTGGCCATGTCGCCCTTGTAGGTGAACCAGCCCGGACGGTCGGCCATTACGCTCCACGTGTTCTCATTATAGCTGAACGGGTAGGAAACGTTGCAGTACAGGGGCTTGTCCCAGTTCTTGCCGTTGCGGATGCCGTACACCTGCCAGGCCGAGGGCACGGCGATGTCGTCCCACGAGGCATCGTTGTATCCCACGGCCTCGAAGCCCTTGGGGCGGTTGGAGGGCTTGCCCACCCACTTGAACTTCCAAGTGCCGTTGAGCGACTTGTAATAAGGCGAGTTTTCCATCTCGCCGATGCTCGAGGTCGAAGCGTCAGACAGAGGCACGCCGAGAGTGTGGGCGGCTTCGCGATGCAAGCTGTTGATGCTCACGTCGTCCCATTCTTCATAGGTGTAAGTCTGCGCGAAAGCCGGGCACAGGCCAGCGGCGGCAAGGCAACCGGCGGCCAAGAGTCTTGAAAATGCTTTCATCAGAATAGCTTATTGATTAGATTTATATGATTAGATTTAATGACGCAAATATACACAAAAATCCCCTACCACAC
>CAMWUM010000187.1 GCA_947177435.1 uncultured Muribaculaceae bacterium | reverse complement strand
CCCGAGCGCGGGGCCGGCGGGAATTTGAGGTTGAGGCGCGAATTATCAACCTCATCGACCTCGATGCGCTCAATCTTGGCGAGCTGCTTCATGCGGCTCTGCACCTGCACGGCCTTGGTCGCCTTATAGCGAAATCGCTCGATAAACTCCTCGGTATCTTGTATTTGCTTCTGCTGGTTTTGGTACGCGCGCATCTGCTGCTCGATGCGTTCGCGACGCAGTTCTACGAAATGCGAATAGTTTACGGCGTAATCGTAAATCTTACCAAGAGATATTTCGATGGTGCGATTAGTCACGTTATCGATAAATGCGCGGTCGTGGCTGACGAGCACCACAGCCTTGGCCTTGGACGTAAGGAACTGCTCGAGCCACTGTATTGACTCGATGTCGAGGTGGTTGGTGGGCTCGTCGAGCAGCAGCACGTCGGGGTGCGACAGCAGTATCTTGGCGAGCTCGATGCGCATGCGCCATCCTCCGGAGAACTCCGACGTGGGTCGGGTGAAGTCGCTGCGCAAAAATCCAAGGCCCATGAGAGTCTTTTCGAGCTCGGCCTCACAGTTCTCCACGCTCTCCATGGTCAACTGATCGGTAAGCGTTGACAACCTGTCAATCAATTGCTTGTACTCATCACTGTCGTAATCGTCACGCTCGGCGAGCTCGGTGTTGATGCGGTCAAGGCGCTCCTGCATCTTCTTGACATGGCCAAAGGCCTTGCGTGCCTCGTCGATTACCGAGGTTGAATCGGCAAGTTCCATCTGCTGAGGCAGGTATCCGATGGTGATGTCGGCCGGCGCCGAGACTGTGCCCGAGGTAGGCTGCTGCAGGCCGGCGATGATTTTGAGCATGGTCGACTTGCCCGCGCCGTTCTTGCCCACCAGGGCAATCTTGTCGCGCGGGTTGATGACGTAGCTTATGTTGTCGAATAGCGACTTAGCGCTAAACTCTACTGACAGGCTGTTGATTGAAATCATTTGACTTACTTCACTTTATACACTCCGCGCTCGGTAATGACCACGTCGACGCGCACGTCATGAGGCTCGGCGTCTATCTCGTCGACCATCTGGAAATCATAGGCCAAGCCCACCTTCAGGGCACGGCTCGTGGCCAGCAGGCGATCATAGTATCCCTTGCCTCGGCCCACTCGGTTGCCCTTGCGGTCGTAGGCCACAGCGGGCACCACGATCATCTCTATCTCCGACACGTCGGCCACGTCGTCGCCCTGCGGCTCCTCGATGTGGAAGGCGCCCAGGCGCAAGCGCGATTTGTCGTAAGGCAGGATGTCAAGGTTGACGCCGTTGACTCGAGGCAGGAAGAACTGCTTGGTGCCGTGCCACTTATCGATGAACTCGAGCGTGGGCAGTTCGTCGGGCAGCGAGTGATACATGAGTATTCGGCTGGCCATCAAGAATGATGCGTGCTGCTCGAGCAGCGCGAAGGCCGCGCGCGCAGCCTCCAGGCGTTCGTCGTCAGAGAGCAGCGCCTTTTGCGCCTTGATGCGGGCGCGGATGCGTTCTTTATTCATAGTGCATTTTTCGTTAGTATGATTATTCAAGAGGTTTGTTGATGTACTTGAGGGCCTCCTCGATATTGTTATCACGCTGGTTGATAGAGCGGTAATAGCCTTCGAGACCGAAGAATCCGCGGGCAATCTGGCCCTTGAGTATCGACAGCAACTCTTCGCGCGACTCGTTGAGGTAAACCGGACGCTTGTTCACGCCGTTCTGCGCGGCGTAATTGGCAAAGTCGTTGAGCAGCGTGTTGTCGTTGGGCAGCATGCTCATCAGTTCGTCGAATGTCTGGGCCTTTGAGAGCCTGTCGCGGTTGATGTCGCAGTACTCATAAGCGTACTTGCTGGGCAAGTTTTCGTTGATCAGAGCCCTGTAATACGAATTGATGCCGGTAGTATCCTCGGGCACGAAGATGTCGGGCATGATGCCTCCGCCACCGTATACGGTGCGACCGGATAATGTCTTATAGCGAAGTGATTCGTCAAAGGTAATGGAATCGGCACTGAACGACTCGCCGCGTTCGAACCGACGTAGCAGGTCCTCCTCGTATGCCAAGGCGCCGCCACGGTTGTATTCCTTCTGGATGCTGCGGCCTGATGGGGTATAGTAACGCTGCACGGTGAGGCGCACCTCGCTGCCATCGGTGAGCGTGACGGGATGCTGCACCAGGCCCTTGCCAAATGTGCGGCGGCCGATGATCCATGCGCGGTCATTGTCCTGCATGGCTCCGGTGAAAATCTCGCTTGCGCTGGCTGAGAACTCGTTGACCAGAACTACCATAGGATAATCAATGAAGGCGCCTGAGCCGTCGCTGCCGACCGACTGGTCATCGCCTGACTTGCGTCCGCGCGTGCTTACTATCTCACGACCTGCCGGCAGGAACTCGTTGGCCATCAGCACGGCAGGCTCCATGTATCCGCCGCCGTTGTATCGGAGGTCGATGATGAACTTATCGGCTCCTTCAGCCCTGAGTTTGCTCAGTGCCGCGAGCATTTCCTCGTAAGTGTGGCGGGCAAACTTGCTAATGCGGATATACCCTACGCCCGGCGATATGACGTATGCGGCGTCGATTGACTCGACGGGGATGTCGTCGCGCGTGATGTTGAACGTCAGCGGCTTCTTGGCTCCGCGGCGCTTCACGGTCACCTCCACATGGGTGCCTTTATCGCCACGCAGCATCTTGAACACCTTTTCGTTGGTCAGATCTATCTCACTGAGTGTCACGTCATCAACCTTTATAATGCGGTCGCCGGGCATCATGCCCACCTTTTCGGCAGGCCCTCCGGAAATAACGTCAATTACACTGAGAGTGTCGTTCACTATCTGGAACGTAATGCCAACGCCACTGAACTGCCCTTCGAGATCGGCCTTAGCCTTGGCCGCTTCCTCGTAAGGGACATATGACGAGTGCGGGTCGAGGCCAATGAGCATATCGGGGAGAGTCTGCTCAATGAGACTGTCGATACTGATTTCATCAACGTACTCGTCCTCAATCAGGTCAAACACCTCCATCATCTTCTCGCGGCCTGTGAGGCTGCGCTTTTTCCCAAACAGGCCGCCCCCCAGCTGATTGCTGAAGACCGTGCCAAAACATATGCCGAGGGCCAGGGCCACCGCTGTGACCACAGGCCAAATCCATGTGCGATTATTCTTCATCAATATTTCGTTGTAAATAAAGTTCAAATCTGGTCAACGTGCACGCACTCCACGCCTGCCCTCATCAGCAGGTCGATGCCCGAGGTAACGCGGTACAACTCATTGTACACTACCCTCTTGATGCCTGACTGGATGATAAGTTTGGCGCACTCCACGCAGGGCGAGGCCGTGACATAGAGCGTAGACCCGTCGCTCGAGTTGTTGCTGCGCGCCACCTTAGTGATGGCGTTGGCCTCGGCGTGCAGCACATATGGCTTGGTCATGCCGGTCTCGTCCTCGCAGACATTCTCAAAACCCGCAGGCGTGCCGTTGTATCCGTCGGAGATTATCATTTTGTCTTTCACAATGATAGCCCCCACCTTGCGGCGCTCGCAGTACGAGTTTTCAGCCCAAATCGTGGCCATTCGCAGATAGCGCTTGTCGAGTGTCGTCTGTTTGTCTTCCATATATATTTTTTAAAACGCAAATTTAGTGATTTTTTCCCACATTTCCCGCAAAATCACGTTAAATGCGATTGTCACATCAAATTACTATGGAGAAATTTGGATTAATAAAGAATTCTCCGTAAATTTGCATCAATAAAACAAGTTTATCCTTAACTATATCTTCATAATCATGAATCCCTCCGACCGCCTCAATACCCTTGTGAGCCATTTCCACACCAACGTCAAGGCTTTTGCCGAGATGTGCGGCTACGACCGTCCCCAGGTGTTTTACGACATTATCAAGGGCAAGACCAAGAACATATCCGCGGCCATGTGCGAGCGCATCCTCAAAGCGTTCCCGTCTGTCAGCCGTGTTTGGCTCCTCACCGGCGAGGGGAAAATGATTGACGATGGTTCAAAGCGCGAGCCGGAGGAGGCCGAACCCGCTGCGCAGACCGTGCCGCTTGTCCACCTTTCGGCCCTGGCCGGCCCAATCGCCGCTTACTATGAAGAGGGCGAAGACCTCGCCCACTGCGAGCGCATTTATTCCCCCGTGGCTGGCGCAGACCTCGCCATCCCCATCTCGGGCGATTCGATGGAACCCAAATTCCCCAACGGTTCAATCGCCTTCATCTCGCGCATCAACGAAGCCAGCTTCATACCCTGGGGCCACACACTCGTGCTCGAAACCGAGAACGGCGTGTTCATCAAGAACGTCCTCCCCGACCCCTCCGACAAATCCTACGTCTGGGCCGAAAGCATCAACGAGAAATACCCCCCGATGCACGTCCCCAAAACCTCAATCTTCCGCATGTACCGCGTCCTCAGCGTCGTCAAATGCTTCAAAACCCTCTAATACTTCAACTGGTTAGTGACACTAACCAGTTGAAATACTTCTGTTATTTTTGGAGGTGGCGGAGGAGGGAGGCGAAGGCGGAGCGGGAGCCGAAGCAGGCGAGCTGGTCAGTGGGGGCTACGGTGAGCGAGGGGTCGGAGAGGTCGGCCACTTGGGGCGTGGGGCGGGAGATGCCCATCACAT
>CAMWUM010000186.1 GCA_947177435.1 uncultured Muribaculaceae bacterium | reverse complement strand
TCTATACATAAAGCACCCCAAAAGTTTTGTGTCTAACTTTTGGGGTGCACTTCAAACCCGGCGGGATTGTTGTGTTTGAGGGAATGGATATTTATTCGTTGATGTAAGGTAGGATGCAGTCGCGCCACACAAGGTAGCCCTGGCCCAGGAGGTGAAGGCCGTCGTTGGTGAGTTCGCGGCGCATGTGGCCGTCCTGGTCAGCAAAGGCACTCCAGAGGTCGATATAGGTGTATCCCTTTTCGTCGGCCATGGCTTTGAGTGCTGTGTTGAGGTCAACGATTTCATCCTCCTTGTCGGCCATGCCGGCATACTTGCCGAAGGATATGTTGACTGGCAGGCAACTCTGCACGTACAATTTCGTGTTGGGCATCTGCTCGCGTATCTTGTCGATGAGAGTGGCATATTCGGCTGCGATGTCGGCCACGGGCAGGTTGTGGCTGATGTCGTTGACACCGATGAGCAGGAATATCTTGGCAGGCTGGCCATTGACAAGCGCGGGCAGGCGGTCGGAAATGCCGGCGATGACGTCGGAGGTGATACCGCGATTTTTTACGTTGGGCATGCCCAGGAGTTCGTGCCACTCGCAGCCGTTGGTGAGCGAGTTGCCGAGCATTATTATGTCGGTCGAGTCTACGGGGAGTGCGTCGAAGAGGGTGGCGCGCTGATAGTAGAACACTCCGTAAGGCGGGGTCGTGGTCTGTGACTGCGCGTGGCAGGCGGAGAGCGATGCGGCGGCCAAGGCAAGCATGGCTAGCTTTTTTGCTTTCATCGGACTAATTGTTGTTCATAAAAGCGTCGGCGGCCTTCTTGACCGAACCGTGAATCATAAGCAGGCGCTTGGCTTCGTCGTAGGTCAGCTTGCCGCCGGTCTCCTCGACGAGCATGCGCGTGCCTCGGTCAACGAGTTTCTGGTTCGTCAACTGCATATTGACCATCTTGTTGCCCTTGACGCGGCCAATCTGGATCATCGTGGTGGTGGTGATCATATTGAGAATCAACTTTTGGCCCGTGCCTGACTTCATGCGCGAGCTGCCGGTTACGAACTCCGGGCCGACGATCATCTCAATGGGTATCTCGGCGGCCTGCGAGAGCGGCGCGTCGGGATTGGAGGTGATTGAGCCGGTGAGCAAGCCGTGCTTGCGTGCCTCCTCGATTGCGCCGATTACGTAAGGCGTGGTGCCTGATGCGGCGATGCCGACCACGGTGTCCTTCTCGTTGGCGCCGTAAGCCTCGAGGTCCTTCCAGCCCTGGGCGGTGTCGTCCTCGGCGTTCTCCACCGGGTGGCGCAGTGCATAGTCGCCGCCGGCGATGATGCCGATGACCACGCCCGGATCCATACCGAATGTCGGGGGTATCTCCGAGGCGTCGAGTACGCCGAGGCGGCCCGATGTGCCGGCGCCGATATAGAACAGGCGTCCGCCGCGCTTGACGCGCTCGACGATGCCGGTCACGAGTTTTTCAATCTGCGGGATGGCCTTCTCGACGGCGAGGGCCACTTTCTTGTCTTCATTGTTGATGCCGCGGAGCAGGTCGCCCACGCTTTGCTTTTCTAAGTCGTCATAAAGCGAGGGCTGCTCGCTGATCTTAACGAATGCCATATTGCTTTGGTTATGGGTTATTTGTGGAATTGGATGAGGCCCTCCATCGGGCTGCGGAGCACCGTGCCGACTGAAATGCCGCACTCGGCTGCTGCCTGCTCGAGTTGGGGACGGTAATAGTGGGCGATAGAGCCTACGAAATTGGCCACGGGCTCGACGTCCATGTACTGGTCGGCCAGTTGGCGCACGTTGCGCTTGAAGAACTGGTACAGAGCTTCACGGGTCATCGCGGCAATCTCCGGGCGGTCGATGTTTTGCAGCAGGAATGGCGACAGCGAGGCCAGGAATCGGTTGCCGGCGGGCTCGCGGTACACGCGCTGGATGATTTTCAGGGCGTCGAGATCGTACTGTTTGAGGAATTTCTCGCACAGGTCGTCAGGCAGCTGACGCTTGAGCACATTGCCCACGAGCAGCTTGCCGAGCACCGCGCCGCTGCCCTCGTCGCCCAGGATGTAGCCCAGGGGAGATACGTTGCGCACGATGGCCTCTCCGTCGTAATAGCATGCGTTGCTGCCGGTGCCGAGGATGCAGGCGATGCCGCGCGTATGGCCGCACAGGGCGCGGGCGGCGCCGAGCAGGTCGGTGGCCACCTGTATGTCATTGGCGGGCACTGACTCGCGTATGGCCTCGGCCACGTTGGCGCACACCTCAGGCGAGATGCATCCTGCACCGTAGAAGTAGACGTGCTCGATGCCGGAGGGGAGGTGGGGAGCCACCTCTTCGGCAATGCGTTTGGCCATTTCCTGGCGGGTGAGCATTACGGCATTCATGCCCTTAGTCTCGAATCTTGCGACCAGTTTCTGGCCGTCAACGACGCACCAGTCAATCTTAGTGCTGCCGCAGTCTGCGATAAGTTTCATATCTTGATGTATATTTTTTTCTTGTAAAGGATGAGTCCGACGGCCCAGTTGATGCACACGAAGATGAGGGCATACAGGAGGGATGCCAATTGGGTGTACGGGCCGCACATAGGCTTGAGCCACAGAGCATAAATCACGTTGTGAACTGAGCCGGTGATTTCACCCATCGGCCAGTGGATGAAGTTGAAAAGGATGCTGAGCACGGCCGATAGGGTATAGAGGAAGAGCGGGTTGATGCCGAACACCTCGAAGAACTGGCACCAACGCCGATGGCCTTTGATGTCGATGACCCAGATGAGCACGCCGAGCAGCAGTGAGGCCAGGCCGCAGGTGGTGAGTACGAAAGTAGGTGACCAAATTTTCTTGTTGATGGGCATTCCGTAGCTGAGCAGGAAGCCTGCCATGGTGAGGATTGCGCCTATGATGAGCAGGTTGAGGGCGTGCGTCTCGTTGTTCTTGATTTTCACAATCATGGCGCCGCACAGGAAGCCGATGAGGCAGTGGGCTATCGAGGGGATGGTGCTTAAAAGGCCTTCCGGGTCAAATTTGAGTGTGACGCCGTCGATGGTGTCAGCGTACATGTGAGCCTCGCCGACGAGTGAGCGGTCAACGATGGCAATAATGTTGTCGGTGCTGAATGCCAAGCCGTTGCCGAGGAAAAGCACGAGCGAATAGCCCACGAGGAAGATGCCGATTATCCACTTAACCCACTTATGGGGAAATGCCAGCACGATTAGTGATGAAACGCAGTAGCAGATGGCCAGGCGCGGGAGTACGCCGAGGGTACGTATATCGGTGAAACTGAGCAGAGACTCGGTGACGGTGTAGTCTGGGTTGTTAAATCGCCTTAGCATAAGCGAGAGCCAGGCGACTCCCCAGCCGATGAGCAGGATGATGAGCGAGCGCTTGACAATCTTCCAGACCGAACTGCCCGTGAAGCGGAAATCGTACTTGCGCAGCGAGAAGTATGACGATACGCCCATGATGAACATAAAGAACGGGAATACGAGGTCAGTAGGCGTTAGGCCGTGCCAGGAGGCATGTTCAAGCGGGGTGTAGATGCTGCCCCATGTGCCGGGGTTGTTGACGAGAATCATGCCGGCGATGGTGATTCCTCGGAGTATGTCGAGCGCCAGCAGGCGCTTTGATTGTGTCATTTCTTTGGCGTGGTGCATTTGTTGACGAGATAAACGATTGATTGGTATGGGATGCCGGAGTTGGTGGTGAGGCCAATCTCGCAGGTGCGCGAGTTGGAGTAGCCCTCTTTGGCGCCGAAGGCTTCGACCTGGGGACGCAGTTTGCGGAGGGCCCACTTGTTGAGTTCGGGATGTGTAAAGCCCTTGTCGCCGGCAAATCCGCAGCAGCCCACCTCGGCGGGAACGAGCACGCGAGTGGTGCACCGCTTGGCCAAGGCTATGATTTTGTCGGCCAGGCCCATGCGGCGGGTCGAGCAAGTGACGTGCACGGCCACGGGCTCGTCAGTGGGATGGAAGTCCAGGCGGTCGGCCAGGAAATCGGAAATGAACTCGGCGGGCTCGTAGAGGCGCAGCGACTTGATATGGTCGCGCATGCGGTGCAGGCACGGACTTTGATCGCACAGCACGGGGTATTTGCCATTGTCTGAGGCTTTTAGCAGTGCCTTTTCGAGTTCGGCCGTCTTGCTGTCGGCAATGTCTGGCATGCCCTTGCTTTCCCAAATCATACCGCAGCAGAGGCTGCGCATATTCTCAGGGAAGACCACCTCGTAGCCGGCCTTATTGCACAGGTCTACAACGGCTTGGGTGAGCGGAGCGAGTTTTTCCTGGCCTTTGAGGCGCGAGGCTCCCATCGTCTGGTTGATGCACGAGGGGAAATAGACCACTTTCAAGTCTGACTTTTGCGATTGCTTGATTTTTAGTGAGTTGGCCGTTGGCAACGCAGGCGTCCAGAGTGGCAGGCCGAACTTGTGCAGGCCTCGGCCCAGTGATTGCGTGGCTTTGTCGCCAATGACTGCCTTGGCGGTCGTGGCCAGCGACAGGGCTGGACGAAGCGTCGACTCGATGGTCGGCAGATGCTTGGCGGCCCAGTTGCCTATCGCGTAGCCGGTCGACCCCTTTGGGCGGTTGGTCTCACGGATTGCGTGGGTTAGGTCGCCGGTATTGATGCCCATGGGACACGAAAGGCTGCACAGGCCATCGGCCGCGCAGGTCTCGTCTCCGAGGTATTTGT
>CAMWUM010000185.1 GCA_947177435.1 uncultured Muribaculaceae bacterium | reverse complement strand
CGAATAGCAATAATAATATGCAGCTTATGATGTTTGTCTTCATTTTTTGAGGGGAGGGACGTCGATGTTGTGGGCGGAGAAGATGCGGGTGGCGGAGGCGACGAATGCGTCGCGCTGGGGGAGCCAGGTGGTGGCGGAGTCGGCTTCGACCACGCGGAAGTTTTGGCCGCTTTTCGTGGGCTGCTCGGTGAATACGAGGCGGTAGGCGGCTGAGTCGACGTGCGCCTCGCCCTGGGGCGTGCGGGAGATGTATGCTTCGACCATCGCTCCGCCTCGGCAGTCGGTTTTGCTCATGCCCGAGATGAAGTTGCCGAGAGAATAGACGAGCAGCTGGGGGCGCCCGTCGTCACGCCGGCGCATCTCCATGGGCTGGATCACGTGGGGATGGCCGCCGATGACCATATCCACGTCCTGGGCGAGAAGCTCGTCGGCCAGTCGCTTGACTGATGTTTCGGGCAACAGCTTGTACTCTATGCCCCAGTGGATGGCCACGCACACGAGTTCGGCCCCGGCCTGGCGGGTGGCGGCGATGTCGCGCTTGATGATATTAGGGTCAATGTAGTCAACGACGACGTCGGTCTGCGGCTTGATACCGTTGGTGCCGTAGGTATAGTTCAGAAATCCGATTTTAAAGCCGTTGACATCAACTATGTACGGTATTGCCTCGGCGCGCTCGGCAGGGTTGGCGTATGTGCCGAGGTGGTCGACGCCGATGGAGTCGAGCATTGCGACGGTGCGCCGCAGGCCTCTGTCATTGCGGTCGAGGGTGTGGTTGTTGGCCGTAAGCAGCATGTCGAATCCGGCATCGCGCAGGGCATAGCCATAAGAGTCGGGCATGCAGAAGCAGGGATAGCCGGCGTAGGGCTTGCCGCCGAGCGGGCCTTCGAGATTGACCACGGCATAGTCGGCTGCGCTGATGACCGGGGCGAGCCCGGCGAAGCATTCGTCAAAAGCATAAGAGCCATCAGGCTGCTGTGCGGCAGCCAGTTGGCTCTTGTGCATCATAGCGTCGCCGGCGAAAAGGAGGGTGGCCTGCGGCGCATGGTCTTCGCAGGCTACGCCCATGACCTTGGCGCAGATGGCCAGCATCGCCAGCAAGGCGCTGTTAGCCATGGTATATTTCGCCCTTGGCGGCCAGCAGGGTGTTCTTCATCAGCGACACGATGGTCATGGGGCCAACGCCGCCGGGCACGGGGGGGATGAAGCTGCTCTTGGGAGCGAGGTTGGCAAACTCTACGTCGCCCTGTAGGCGGAAACCGGACTTGCGCGAGGCATCGGGCACGCGGGTGGTGCCAACGTCGATGACTACGACGCCGTCCTTGACCATGTCGCCTTTGAGGAATGCGGGCTTGCCGATGGCGGCGATTATTATGTCGGCCTGGTGGGTGAACGAGGCGATGTCGGGGGTGGCGCTGTGGCAGATGGTGACGGTGCAGTTGCCGGGGTATGATTTCTGCATCATCAGTTCGGCCACGGGGCGGCCGACGATATTGCTGCGGCCGAGCACCACGCAGTGCTTGCCTTTGGTGTCGATGTTGTAGCGGGCCAGCAGCTCGAGGATGCCGGCCGGAGTGGCCGACTTGAAGCAGGGGAGGCCGATGGCCATGCGGCCGGCGTTGACGGGATGGAAGCCGTCAACGTCCTTGCGGTAGTCGATGGCCTCGATGACCTTCTGCTCTGAGATGTGCTTGGGGAGGGGGAGCTGCACGATAAATCCGTCGACCGCGGGGTCGGCGTTGAGCTCCTGCACCTTGGCCAGGAGCTCGGCCTCGGTGACGTCGTCTTCGTAGCGGATGAGTGTGGACTCGAAGCCGCACTCGGCGCAGCTTTTTACTTTGTTGGCCATGTAGGTCTCGCTGCCGCCGTCGTGGCCCACGAGGATGCCCACAAGGTGGGGACGGCGCTTGCCGTCTTTGACCATTTGCTCGACCTCGGCGCGGATTTCGGCCTTGATGTCGGCTGACACTTTTTTGCCGTCGATTAGTTGCATAGTGAGGGTATTTTTATTTGTTAGCGGCGGCCGTTGCGAGCCTGCTTCATTTGGCGCATGAGTTTCATGGGATTCTTCGACGATGCCATCTGCATCATCTTGCGGGTTTCGCCAAACTGCTTGATGAGTCTGTTGACCTCTTGCGGAGTCGTGCCCGAGCCTTTGGCGATGCGTGCGGTGCGGGTGCCTTTGATCACCTCGGGGTGCTCGCGCTCGTAGGGGGTCATGGAGTAAATGATGGCTTCGATGCCCTTGAAGGCGCTGTTGTCGATGTCCATGTCCTTGATGGCCTTGCCCACGCCGGGTATCATGGATGCGAGCTCCTTGATGTTGCCCATCTTCTTGATTTGCTGGATCTGGGCGAGGAAGTCGTTGAACGTGAACTGGTTCTTTCTCAGTTTCTCGGCCAGTTCCTTGGCCTGCTTTTCGTCGTACTCTTTGAGGGCGATTTCGGCCAGGGTCTTGACGTCGCCCATGCCGAGGATGCGCTCGGCCATGCGGTCGGGGTGGAAGAGGTCGATGCCGTCGAGGGTTTCGCCCGTGCCCACAAACTTGATGGGCTTGTCCACGACGGTGCGGATCGAGATGGCGGCGCCGCCTCGGGTGTCGCCGTCGAGCTTAGTGAGCACCACGCCGTCGAAGTCGAGGCGCTCGTTGAAGGCCTTGGCCGTGTTCACGGCGTCCTGGCCTGTCATGGCGTCGACCACGAAGAGGATTTCGTCGGGGTTGATGGCCTTCTTGATGGCTTCGATCTCGTCCATCATCTCCTCGTCGACGGCCAGGCGGCCGGCGGTATCGACGATTACTAGGTCGTTATGGTTCTTCTTGGCGTATTCGATCGCGTTCTTGGCGATCTGCACCGGGTTTTTATTGCCCTCCTCGGTGTAGACGGGCACCTCGATGCTGGCAGCGAGCGTCTGCAGCTGGTCGATGGCGGCGGGGCGGTACACGTCGCAAGCCACGAGCAGGGGACGCATGCCCTTCTCGCTCTTGAATTTCTTGGCGAGCTTGCCTGAGAACGTGGTCTTGCCCGAGCCCTGAAGGCCGGACATCAGGATAACCGCAGGCTTGCCTTTGAGGTTGACCGGAGCGGCCTGGGCTCCCATGAGCGAGGTGAGCTCGTCGTAAACTATCTTTACCATCAGCTCGCTGGGCTTGAGTGCAGTGAGCACGTTCTGGCCGAGGGCCTTTTGCTTGACGGTGTCGACAAAGTTTTTGGCGACCTTATAGTTTACGTCGGCCTCGATGAGGGCGCGGCGCACGTCCTTGAGGGTCTCGGCAACGTTGATTTCAGTGATTTTGCCCTGGCCCTTCAGGATTTTGAAACTGCGCTCAAGGCGCTCGGTTAAGTTCTCAAACATTATGGGTAATAGGTATTAATCGAGTTTGTTTGTTTCGGTGTTGGGGAAGATTACGCGGGGCGTGAACTCTTTGGCTTCGTCAAAAGGCATGGAGGCGTAACTCATAATGATGATAATGTCTCCGGGCTGCACCAGGCGGGCTGCGGCGCCGTTGAGGCAGATTACGCCCGAGCCACGCTCTCCGGGGATTACGTATGTTTCGAGGCGGGCTCCGTTGTTGTTGTTGACGATGTAGACGTGTTCGCCGCGGATGATGTTGGCGGCGTCGAGCAGATCCTCGTCGATAGTGATGCTGCCGATATAGTCGAGGCGCGCCTCGGTGACGGTGACGCGGTGAATCTTCGACTTCAGCACTTCAATGTTCATCATCTTTCAATATTTGATGTTGTCGATAAGGCGCACGTCGCCGCAGAAGACGGTAACGCATCCTACGGGTTCAGACGTTTCGGCCCATGCGGTGATGGGCTGCAGGGTCTTGCCGTCGACGATTTGGTAATATTCTACCTGCATAAATGGCTGCGAGTTGATTTCGTCCACCACGTGGGCGATGGTCTCGGCCGGCGTGTGGCTCTTGGCATACTCAACTGAGGCGGCCAGGGCGCGGTGGATGGCCGGGGCCACGGCGCGCTGCTCGTGGGTGAGGCGCACGTTGCGGCTGCTCATGGCCAGGCCGTCGGCGTGACGCATGATGGGGCAGGGGACAATCTCGAGGTTGAAGCCCTCGAGCTCGACCATGCGGCGGATGACTGCGATTTGCTGGAAGTCCTTCTCGCCAAAGTATGCGCGATCGGGCTGGGTGATGGCGAAGAGTTTGCTCACCACCTGGGCCACGCCGTTGAAATGGCCGGGGCGCATGGCACCCTCCATCACTTCGGCCACTGGGCCGAGATCAAACACGCGGGTATCAGGCTCGGGGTACATCTCTGCCACCGAGGGCACGAAGGCGAAGTCGACGCCTGCGGCTTGCAGCAGTTCGCAGTCGGCCTGCTCGGTGCGAGGGTAGGATTGGAGGTCTTTGGGGTCGTTGAACTGCGTAGGGTTGACAAATACGCTGACAACTACCACGTCGCATTCCTGCCGTGCCTTGGCCACGAGCGATAGGTGCCCGTCATGCAGGGCGCCCATGGTGGGCACCAGGCCTATGGTCTTGCCTTGGGCGCGGGCGGCATCGAGGCCGGCGCGCAATTGGCTGATTTCTCTTACTATTTCCATTATAGATATAATGACATAAAAAATCAGCGCAAAATTACGGCTTTTCAGTGAATAAACCAAAAAACGGCCCGCATTTTCAGCCCATCAGGCGAAAAATATAAAAAAGG
>CAMWUM010000184.1 GCA_947177435.1 uncultured Muribaculaceae bacterium | reverse complement strand
AGGCCAAAGTTCTGGGCGTTGTTTATGAGGATGGTGTTGACGTTGGGCATGTCGACGCCGCTCTCGATGATGGTGGTGGAGAGGAGCACGTCGTATTCGTGGGCTGCGAAGTCAACAATCAGTTTTTCAAGTTGTTCGGGCGGCATCTGGCCATGGCCCACGGCCACGCGCGCGTCGGGCACCAGGCGCTTGATCATGGCCTGCAGGTCGTACAGGCCCTCGATGCGGTGGTTGACGAAGAACACCTGGCCGTTGCGGGCCAATTCGAAGTTGATGGCCTCGGCTACTATGTCGTCGTTGAGCGTATTGACCGAGGTTACGATCGGATAGCGGTTTTGGGGCGGGGTGTTGAGGGACGAGAGGTCACGCGCTCCCATGAGCGAGAACTGCAGAGTGCGCGGTATGGGGGTTGCCGACATAGTAAGGGTATCTACCTCGACTTTCATCTGCTTGAGCTTTTCCTTGACGGCCACGCCGAATTTCTGCTCCTCGTCGACGATGAGCAGGCCCAGGTCCTTGAACTTCACGGTTTTGCCGATGAGCTTGTGGGTGCCGATGATGATGTCGATTTTGCCTTCGGCCAGGTCGGCGAGCAACTCGCGGGTCTGCTTGGCGGTGCGTGCGCGAGTTAGGTAATCGACGCGCACGGGGAAGTCTTTGAGGCGCTCTGAGAATGTGCGGAAGTGCTGGTAAGCCAGCACGGTGGTGGGCACGAGCACGGCGGTCTGCTTGCCGTCGACGGCGGCCTTGAACGCCGCGCGTATGGCTATTTCGGTCTTGCCGAAGCCGACGTCGCCGCATATCAGTCGGTCCATCGGGCGGGCGCTCTCCATGTCGGCCTTCACGGCTTGGGTGGCGGTGAGCTGGTCGGGAGTGTCTTCGTAGATGAACGACGCCTCCAGTTCCTGCTGCATGTAAGTGTCTGGCGAGAATGCGAAACCACGCTCCTCCTTGCGGGCTGCGTAGAGGCGGATGAGGTCGCGGGCAATGTCCTTGAGTTTGCTCTTGGTGCGATCCTTCATGCGCTGCCATGCGCCGTTGCCTAGCTTGCTGATCTTGGGCGGCACTCCCTCCTTGCCCCGGTATTTCGATAGTTTGTGGAGCGAGTGGATGGGCACGAACACGATGTCGCCGCCGTCGTAGATGAGTTTTACCATCTCCTGCACGCGGCCTCCGACATCGGTGCGCAGCAGTCCGCCAAACTTGCCGATGCCGTGGTCGATGTGCACGATGTAGTCGCCGGCCTCGATGCTGGTGAGTTCCTTGAGCGACATGGCGAGTTTGCCTCCTCGGGCGCGGTCGCCTTTGAGCGTGTACTTGTGGAAGCGGTCAAATATCTGATGATCAGTAAATACGCACACCTTAGCGCTGTGGTCGACATAGCCCTCGTGGAGCGTGCCCTGCACCGGGGTGAAGGCGATGTCGTCGCCTCGGTCGGCGAAAATGGCCCGCAGGCGGTCAAACTGCGCGGGGCTGTCACTGAGGATGCACAGGCGGTAGCCGTCGGCGAGCAAGTGCTTGAACGAGTCGCTGATTAGGTCAAAATTCTTATGGTAGATGCCTTGCGGCGAGCAGGCGCAATCGAGCACGCCGGGGGCGGACTCAGCATTGCCGGCATTGAACAGCAGCAACTTAAACGCATCGAACCGCTGGCAGAAGTCCTCGGCGTCCACCACATTGTCGAGGGCCGAGGCGTCGCCCTCGTCGGCTATCATGGCGCTCTCCGAGAAAGTCTCGGAGGCTATGGCGCGCACACGCTCCTTGACATAGGCGGCGTCACGGACGCAGATGAGCGTGTCGGCCGGCATGAACTCCATGGCCGACATGCCGCGGCGCGACACGGCCACGTTACTGGTAATGGCCACCATCTGGAGCTTGCTCTCTGACAATTGCGTCTCTACGTTGAAAGAACGGATTGTGTCTATTTCATCGCCGAAGAGGTCAATGCGGTAAGGCAACTCCGACGAATAGCCATAGATGTCGAGTATCGAGCCGCGCACGGCGAAGTGGCCTGGCTCGTAGACGTAATCCTGCTCTACGAATCCGTTGGTGCGCAGCCATTTCTGTATTTCTGCCAGGTCGGCATCCTGGCCCACGGCCAGCTTGAGGGTGTGCTCGTCAAGGCTCTCGCGCGAAGCCACCTTCTCGGCCAGCGCCTCGGGGTATGTCACCACGGCGCGCAGCGACTTGTCTTCGAGCCATCGGGTGAGCGTCTCGGTGCGCATTATCTGGCCAGGAGCATCCTCCTGACCGTATTTGATGTCGCGCTTATAGCCTGAGGGCAAGACCGATACTGACTTCTCGCCGAGCAGTCTCTGCAGGTCGTGGCACAGGTATCCGGCATCGTCGGCATTGTCGCCCACGACAAGCAGGGGCGACTTGCGCGCCGGCAGCGATGCCAGCATAACGGCCGCAGCCGATCCGGCCAGTCCGGTCACCCGCGACTGGCGGCGCCTGAGCAGGGCGGCCAATTCTTCCCGCCGGCCCGCGCCGGCGAAAAGTTCTACGATATCCACCTCATTCATACCTTATTCCTTGGGGCGGAGTATGGCGGCATGCTTCTCGGGATCGGCCAGCAGCTCGAGGGCAGCGTCGAGGGTAGTGTCCCAGCGCAGGGCGCGGCGGATGACCGTAGCCTCGTCATAGTACCTGTCGGAGATTTCCTGGTCAAGCAGGAACTCGAGGTCGCGGCGGTTGAAGTCGAGGTCATGGTCGAGGTCGTGGCGCAGCAGGGCCTCGAGGGCGTCAAGCTGGGCGGCCACGGAGTCGTTCATATAGCCTTCGTTCTCGGCTGCCGTGCGCAGGTACTTGATGCCTTCCTCGCAGGCACGGTCGTAACTGAACCGCTCGGGGTCGACGAAAGCCTTGAAGTCGGCGAAGATCGAGTCGGTGATGACGAACAGCGAATCATCGGCCGGCATGTCGGCGCCCTGGCGGGCTGCGAATCGGGTGGCGTAATCGTAATTCCAGAATCCGCTGATGGTGTTGTATATCAATCGGTTGGTCTGCTTAGGCTCAATCTTGACATCGGGGGTGATACCGCCGCCGTCGCGCACCTCGCGGCCTGCGGCGGTATGGAATACATTGGTAAGGCTGTCGGGGATGCGCGCCACCGTGCCGTCGGGATTGCGGTGGCTCCAGTCGATGGCCTGTATCAGTCGGCCCGACGGAATGTAGTAGCGGGCCACGGTGAGCTTGAGCAAGCCGTTGAACGGCAGCGGGCGCGACGACTGCACCAGGCCCTTGCCGTAGGTGCGCTCGCCCATGATGACGGCGCGGTCCAGGTCCTGCAGCGAGCCCGACACGATTTCGGCGGCCGAGGCTGTGCCACCGTCCACGAGCACGACCATCGGCACGTTGGGCGCGATAGGCTGCTGGGTGGTCTTGTAGGTCTTGTTTTGCGTCGCGTCGCGGTATTTCGTCTCCACCACCGTCGTGCCCTTGGGCACGAACATGCCGGTGATCTGCACGGCCTGGTCCAGCAGGCCGCCGCCGTTGCCGCGCAGGTCGAGCACCAGGCCGCTCAGTGCGGGGTCTTTCTTAAAGTCATTCAGGGCCTTGCGCACGCCCTCGGCACTGTGCTCGTTGAACGTCGTCAGGTCGATGTACCCCACGCCGCCGGGCAGCATGGCGGCGTATGGCACTGGGTTGGTGCGGATAGTGCCACGAGTGATCTCGATGTCGATGATCGAGTCGGCGGCGTAGGGGCGCTCCACGGTGAGCAGCAGCTTTGTGCCTGCCTTGCCGCGCAGGCGCTTCACGGCCTCGTCCGAGGTGTAGCCCTTGGGCACGGTGTCACCGTCGATGGCCACGATGTAGTCGCCGTGGCGCACGCCGGCCAGCCTCGAGGGCGAACCCCACGTGGGCTTAGACATCATCACACGCCCGTCGCGCTGCTTGATGCTGCAGCCGATGCCTCCGAACTCGCCGCTCGACATCGACAGGTACTCCTCCTGCTCGCTCGCCGAATAATATTCGGTGTACGGGTCAACCATCATCAGCATCGCGTCGATGGCGTCGCGCATGGCCTCGTCGGCATCGAGCGAATCTACATAATTGATATGCAACTCCTTGAAGAGTGCATTGAATATGTTGAGGTTTTTGGCCACCTCAGTGTTATTGCTGCCCTTGGCGGCTCCGCCGAGCGCGGCGGCCAGGACGACAGCAACGGCTAAAACATATCTTTTCATAGCAAATTTCAGTTTTAAAGCATAAAGTTACGAACAACCCCTCACACCACCAAATTTTTTGCAAATACTAACGCACATTCCCCTCGAGAGATTATTCTCGATTAATCCCGGTTAATCTTGATTAATCGAGATAAGTCACAATTGGCGGGCACCATTGCAACGGGGATAGTCACTGCATCCCCAAAATTCACGACCTTGCATTTGGCCTTTTTTCTGCATTCGCCTCAACATTGGCTTGCCGCATTTCGGACATGCCGGCGCACCTGACGATATCGCCTGCGTCTTTCGGGCCTCAAGCCTCTCTGCTGTCATGTTTTCTGTAAAGCCTCCAGTCTGCCTGAATCCTTCAAGCTGGCTCTGCATCTGGGCCTGAAGCATCCTATTTTCCCTGACGCACAGTATTATCAAGGCATTCGCCACCGTTTCGGGATTGTCGCTCTCCAACCAGTGATCAAACTTGCCTTTCTGCGCAATTATGTGGCGCGCCGCATCATGG
>CAMWUM010000183.1 GCA_947177435.1 uncultured Muribaculaceae bacterium | reverse complement strand
GCTAGAGCTGGATCAGAATAACCCCCTGCTGGCAACTGGAGAGCCACACCAGAGATAAAAGACTGAGAGGTGCCAAGGCCAGGCTAGCTGCAAGAATAAGCCAGCAGATCAGCTTTGATGGTTTCTGCCTTGGAAGAATGCAGTGACCTAGACCTGACATGAAGTTGGGAGGCTCTGGCTCCGGAAGCACTGGTGCAGACACATCTCTCCTTGGCACGCCCTGTACTCCAGCACATTGCTTACTTCTCTACAGCTTTCACCAGCATTGCTCTTCCTGCACTTACTGTCATGGCCTGCCCTTTTTCCTGCTTGGGTACAGTGCAACGGCCAGTTCCTCAGGGCTATAGCAGAGTTCCTTGTATATCTTCTCGATAGCCTGTTCGTCGATGTCGTTGAAATCCTTTTCACGAGGCGTGATGAGGACGCCGGCAAGGTCAACCGAGGCAGGAGAGACAAGCATTTGTCCCTCGCCATCGCCGTAGAACGACGGGCGATGACGCTTACGCGGTATTACCGTCAGCACGTAACGGCCATCTTCGTATCGACACAGTACGTTCATCATTGGTTCCTCATCACCAACTGCCGGCAACGAGGCATAGAGGTCGTCGAATTGCTTCTCTACATCCTCGGGGGTTGAGCCGACGAGTTTGAAGCAGGCGATTTGCGAGGGCACCTCAGCGAGCAGAAAGTCGGCGTTGCCGGCTTGGAAATGCATATGGTCAGGAGCTGAGGCGCCGCAGCGGGGGCCGTTGTAGAACACAACGTATCCCGGCAACTCGGCTGCCAGTCGGCACATATCCCCCACCCTGCCTGCAATACGCTGGTCTACATGGCTTTTGCAGGGTATCGTGAGGTGGCGCGGAAATATTGGGAACGGATTGACAAGCACAGTGTACTCGCCCCAGTCTATGCCAATCTGCTCGGCGGGACGGTTGGCTTCGCACAGGAAGCACGCTCTCTTCTTGATGCTGGCGGCGTCAACCTTGGCGCCCGTGGAGGCTATGCGGGCCGGATTGAACTGCACGCGAGTCTCGCCGACCGTCTTGGTCTTTACGCCACTGAGCGCGTCGAAGTTGCCACGTGCTTTTGGCCATACGGCCAACTGCTTGTCAAAAAATGTTTTTACGTCAATCATGGTATTTCGTTATTATTCTAGTCTTTTTTTTGTATCTTAGTTGCCAAAAAGCCACTGCCGAGGCGGCAGCCACGTTGAGCGAATCGACGCCGTGCTGCATGGGGATGCGAGCCACCCAATCGGCCTCGGAGATTACCTGTCGGGTGAGCCCATCGCCCTCGGCGCCAAGAATTATTGCAAGGCACGGCTCTTCGCACAATCGCTCGTCATCAATAGACACGCTATTGTCTGTCAACGCCATAGCCACGGTGCGGAAACCGTATGTTTTGAGGTCGGAAGGACTGTCAACCCACGTCCACGGCACGAGAAAAACCGAACCCATCGACACGCGCACGGCACGGCGATTGAGCGGATCGCATGACGTGGGCGTAAGCAGCACGGCATCAACACCCAAAGCGGCGGCCGAACGAAATATGGCACCTATGTTGGTCGTGTCTACCACGCCATCTATCACAGCCACCCTGCGAGCGCCACACACAATATCCTCAACGGCTGGCGGTTGCGGGCGACGCATAGCGCATAGCACGCCGCGTGTCAGCGTGTAGCCCGTGAGCCTCGCCAACAAGTCGCGGTCGCCGGTGTAAACGGTCAAATCGGGACAGCGCTCGATGATGCCTCTCGCGTCACCGTCGATGTGCCGCCTCTCACACAGCAGCGAAACAGGTTTATAACCGGCGTCAAGCGCCACATTTATCACCTTGGGACTCTCGGCGATGAAGAGGGCCGAAGCAGGGTCGAGCCTATTGCGCAGTTGCGCCTCGGTCAGCGAGGCGTAAGGCGCGATCTCAGGCGCATCAAGGCTATTTATCTCTATGATTTGCATATCAATTTGTTAACTGTTAACGCCACACGGCTACCGAGATACGACAACAAGGCTCCGGCCTTGTTCTTAGCGCGCGACTTGGGGTTGAAAAGCACCTCACGTCGCAACTGCTTGACAGCCTGCCAGCATTCCGGTTTGCAGCTTAGGAGGAACATATTGTAATTGGCCGCGAATTTGCGGTCACGGGCTGCGCGCAGCAATCGCGTGTGCCCGGCGTATGTGACTTCAATATTATCAACGACGCGCAGCACGTCAAGCCGTTGCGGCGTAAAGACGTGAATATAGCTGTCTGGATTGGTGCGGTAAAAATACAGCACATCACTGCTCTCTACAATCTTACCGGCGCGTCCGCAGAGTTGGTGAAACAGATCTAAATCCTCATAGCGGTAAGGGGGAAATCGCAAATCGGAAAACAGTCTGGTTTTGAATAGTTTGCCACACACAGAACAGTTGAGCGAACGCTGATAAAGCGACAACTCAATAGCCTCGTCCGGCCCATATTCTACAATCTTACAAGGATTTGACTTTGGCCACACGCACTCTGTGCTTTGCATCATCTGAGAGGCCGCAATGTCGCAATCATAATCAAGCGCAAGCCTCAGCATTCTTTCTGAAAATTGCGGATGCACGGCATCGTCAGCGTCGACAAACGCCAACCATTCGCCCCGAGCGGCTTCGACGGCGGCATTACGCGCCGCCGACACTCCCCTATTTTCCGTATGCAATACACGCACACGCGTATCAGCCTTAGCATACTCGTCGCAGATAGAGCCGGTAGCGTCGGCGCTGCCGTCATCGACAAGCACGACCTCTAAGTCGGCATTGCTCTGGGCGAGGATGCTGTCAACGCACTGGCGCAGATAGCGCTCGGCGTTATAGGCTGGTACGACAAATGTAATCATTTCTTATGCACCATGTTGGATGGGTCGGACTCAACATTGGCATGGTCGAGGGCAGTAACGACGTACACGCCACTATCATCAATCTCAATGCTCGTAAATGGTGTGACAGTCACGATACAACTGGCATCGTCAAGGTCAGCCAATTCCCACTCCGGGAAATTGTACACCACATAGCGTGCGGCGCCCTTGGCAGGTTCCCAGGACAGTTTGTTGCCCTTGATCTTCAAATTCTGCGCCGGCTTCAAATCGCCCTTGCTAAGTTGCGGATATTCCGGAGGCAGGGCTATCGAACACTGGAAATCTTCAGCAAGAGCCGTAGCACAGCCCTGCGAGTCCTTGGTGAGCGAATATGCCGGCCACCAGCAGTTGCCGAGGATGGCAGGATTCGAGCGAGTAATCTCGACCTTGTGCCTCAATTGGTTAGGTTCTGTCGATGGTGCGATATCAGGCTTTGACATGGTCTTCTCCACGTCCTGGCCTATGTATAGGTGGCATTGTGGCGCAACGGCCTGAGCCCACCAGTCCGCCAATTTCAGCGACGAGGCTTTCGGATGTTCGAGTTCCCAATATAGTTGGGGAATGAGGTAGTCAATCCAGCCGTTATCGGCCCAAAGGAGGACGTCGGCATATAGGTCGTCGTAATTTTGCAGTCCGTTGGTGTCGCTGCCCTCGGGGTCACTGGCCTTATTGCGCCAGATGCCGAACGGGCTGATACCAAAGCGCACCCATGGCCGGTCTGACTCACGAATCGTGCTGTGTACGAGTTCTATGAGTTGGTCCACATTCTGCCGACGCCAATCGCCCTTATTCATGCCATTGCCATATTTGGCGAAGGATTTTGCGTCAGGAAAATCCTTGCCGCCGGCAGGATAAGGATAAAAATAGTCGTCGAAGTGTATGCCGTCAACGTCATAGCGGCTCACGATGTCGAGCACGACATCGGCAATGAACTGGCGGTTCTCAGGCAGGGCCGGGTCAAAATATATCTTACCGTCACCCTCGTATTTGACAAACCTTTCGGGATGCTTGTGGTAGATATGCCCAGGAGCGAGCACTTCGTTTTTCGTAGTGGTGACACGGTACGGGTTGAGCCATGCGTGCAGTTCCATGCCTCGGGCGTGAGCCTCGTCAATCATAAACTGCAATGGGTCCCAATACGGCTCCGGAGCCTTCCCGCCTTTAGTCAGATACTTGCTCCACGGCTCAAGCTCGCTCGGATAAAAAGCGTCGGCGCTGGGGCGCACCTGAAAAAGCACGGCATTGACGCCGGCGCACTGAAGGCGGTCGAGCTGGTCGCGGAGATACTGCTGGCACTGCTCCGACGTTTGGCTGGCATACTGACTCTGGCCAATGGTATGCATCCACGCCCCGCGAAATTCACGTTTGGGACTCTGGCTCAACGCCAAAAGCGGCAGCAAAAGAGATATGTAAAGAAAAAGTCGTTTCATCAAAAAGAAAATTCGTAAATCCGAATGCGAATTTACGAATTTTCATATTATTTCCAAAGAGTTTGGGTGATTATTTCATTGAGGCCGTCCTGACTAATGTTCTACTGCCGCCTTCCACTGCGGGGAGATCGTCGACCGATGCCACTACCTTGACAGGGAATGAGAGCGTGGCGGTGGAGATGCTCTTGTCGACAGCGAGAACGGTGCACGTGATGTCGATACTGTGGTTACCAAGCGTGGTGTTTTCAGAGGTGGGGAAGGTCATGCCGAAGGGGTAGAACACCGAGGGGGCATAGAAGTAGCCATCCCAGTAGTAGTTTACGTTTGTCACGGCCGCGCCCTTGTTGGCATCGTTGTTGACCACCTTGATGCCGGCGATGTCGATTGTATCGGCTTGCACGACGTAGATTACACCATCATAG